>DGOD01000044.1:1494-7267 GCA_002389265.1 Gammaproteobacteria bacterium UBA4475 | reverse complement strand
TCGAAAAAATACCCAGACCCATTGCCAGACCCATTGAATGAGCCATTGAATAAGCCATTGAATGAGCCAGAGGGGCTAAGACGATGAAACTCGAGACGGATTTTTCGCCACCCTGTCGGCGCCATCCAAGGGGTATCGCTAAATGCTCACCCTCTACAACTGGTCTCAATAGCGGGTCTAAAGCGCAAATCTAAAGAGTCGGCCTGAACCGCGACTCAGCCATCCCGCAAAGCTGCAAAGCGTTGCCGCAGTTCGTTGACTCGGCGTCGATTGGCGCCCATATCATAGTATCCCAGCCGCGAAGCCGAGCGCACCTGAATCACTCCCGCCGCGCTATCAATTCGGCACTCAAGATCATCGATAAAGCCAAACATTTTGCTCTTGAAGCTAGCTGCCAGATATCGATCTGTCTGTGTATTAATCTGGCCCTGCATTTCAGTCATCGCGCGGATCAACAAGTTTCGCGCCTGCAGGCTGGTGAGCCCATTCATTGCAATGGGTGCGACATACGCGCTCGCTGACTCAGCCACTTCACTGGTGACACAATGGGGTGCCGCTGGGCACGGTGAGAGCCGTCCATCCTGCCCATCTAAAGGCGCGACAACCTGGCTTGAGCATGCACCCAGGGCAAAAATCCCGAACCAGAGCCCCCCAGTTGTTATTATCCGCGCCAACGTGCCACTCGAGAGCTTCGCCATGATTCATCTCTTGTTAGTTATTAATGGGGGTTTTCTGAGCGGCAGATGCCGGCGGCAGCGGCAGCGCTTGCGCCGTCGCTAGCGCCAGCAACTTGAGCGCTTCCTGGGTGAAGTGCCACATATTCTGCTCTCGATCCGCACTGTGGGTTTCGATGCGCATAGACAGGTTCACGGGGCCAGACACCCCAATAACACTCACACCCGGAGGATGACCATAGGGCGTTCCTGTGGGCCCTGCGACGCCCAGTTCTGCGATCCCCCATTCTGCATTCAGGCTAGTCCGAGCCGCATCCGCGAAAACCCTGACCATCTCTTCGCTCAAGGGCGCCAGACCGGCGAGTAGCGCCGGGTCAAGTGTGAGGAATCGCTTACGGGACAAACGCGTGTATATGACGCTACCACCGGCGTAATAGGCCGAGGCGCCGGGAATTGCGAGCAGACTGGCCGAAACCAGTCCTGCAGTTGAAGACTCGGCCACGGCAACGGTCTGCCCCAGCTTCAGCAAGTTAACGGCAGCCTCACGGGCTAATGTATGCAATTCCATCGCAAGTAATACCTCTTCACTCTATAAATGATGTGTAGCCGCAGGAACATCGCTGGCTTCGCTATTCGCTACGACGTCGATTTTCACAGCTTGCGCCACTATCATAAGCCCGTTGGCGGGCTTTGTCGCGGCATCCCCTGCATAGTCCTTAACTAGCCTGACCGCTGGCACCTAACGGAAATTGCCACTCAGCGCCTACCCGTTACCCACCGGATTGATTAGACTGCACCCATGCGTACCTTCATCCTTTGTAGCCTGCTGTGCCTTGCCACAACCGACCTGCGGGCTGATTTAGACTCGGCCACCCAGGCTTATCAAGAGCGTGACTATGTGACCGCATTCGCTGAATTCAGCACCCTCGCCGATGATGGTGACCCTCGTGCCCAAACCATCCTCGCCCTGATGCATCGGTTCGGCGAAGGCACTACTGAAGACCTCAATCTGGCTTTCAACTGGTATACCCGGGCGGCGACGGCGGGCTATCCACCGGCCCAATACCACTTGGCCAATCTCTATGCCGACGGTTCAGGCACAGCGGTTGATATCAGCCAGGCTCTGTATTGGTTAAGGCAGTCTGCGGCCGGTGGATTCGAGCGCGCCAATGCGCGTCTGGCAAGCCTCACCAACTCGTCAGTGCCAGCCAGCGACGAGGAGCAACCCAAACTCAGCCGGACCACTGATTGGAATTTTCGTTTACCCAACCAATCTCGAAGCCACACAGCGATCACTCACACTATCGCGCCTGTTGAGCCAGGTTATCGAGTGCAGCTTGGCGCCTTCGGATCTTCTGCAGCAGCAATCAATTTCTGGGCGACCTTAGAACGGCAACGCCCAGACTTATTCTCCGAACTGCATTCTTTTGTCGAGACCATCTACCTGCAACAACGGCTGATCTATCGCCTTCAGGTCGGACATTTTGAAGGGCTAGAGGCTATCGACAGATTCTGTCGAGCAATTGTCGATGCCAACATCGAATCTGGCTGCCTGGCCTTGAACCCCTGACCAACAATCCGTCGCGTTGGTAGCGCCAGTGAACCGCTCATGACCTAGGACTCACCCAACACCCGACCCGCGGTTGTAATGCCTATTTAATCTTCCTATGATAGTTTGCAATGCACCCGTTCGACGACGACTTATCGTAGTGACCCGTCGAACAATGACAGTACGACAATAACAGTAGGCCAATGACAGTAGGCCAATGACCCGGTTACGCACCAGGAGACATCCAGTCCATGGACATCGAATTCAGTCAGGAAGACCTCGCATTTCAGGTTAAGGTTCAAGACTTCATCAAGCAGAATTTGCCCAAGGGCATGGAAATGTGGACCAAACGCGCCGAATGGTTTCAGGCCATGCGCGATCAAGGTGGCTGGGACATCGCAAAATGGCCAGTTGAGTTCGGCGGCCCCGGATTTACGCCGACTCAGCGTTATATCTTTGATATGGAGATGGCTCGCAACAGCACACCACCACAGATTCCCTTTGGGGTCGGCATGCTGGCCCCAATCCTGATGAACTATGGCACAAAAGCACAACAAGACCGATTCCTGCCGGGCATCCGTGATGGCTCGGTGAACTGGTGCCAAGGTTACTCAGAACCCGGCGCCGGCTCTGACCTAGCAAACCTTCAAACCCGTGCGGAGCTGTCGGCAGATGGTACCTACTACACTGTCAACGGCCAGAAGACCTGGACGACGCTGGCCCATATTGCTCATTGGATGTTCTGTCTAACTCGAACTCAAAGCACCGGAGTAAAACAGGAGGGCATCACGTTCCTGCTGATTCCCATGAATGACCCTGGCGTCGAGATCAAGCCCATTATCACCCTGGGCGGCAGCCACTCCGTCAACGACGTGTTTCTCACTGACGTCAAGGTCCCCGTCGACAATCGCATTGGCGAAGAGGGCAAGGGCTGGACCTATGCCAAGGGTTTGCTGATCCATGAGCGCACGGGCTTAGCCGGTATTCAGAACTCCGTTCTCGGCCTGGCCAAAGCCCGGAAAAATGCCATGAGCGTTAAGGTCGGCGCCGGCACGCTAATGGATGTTCCGGCATTTCGCAACAAAGTCGGCGCCTTGGAGGCTGAATTGTTGGCTCTGGAGTTTACCGAATTGCGCAGCCTGGCTTCAGTTGCCAGCGGCGGCAATCCCGGCCCAGAGTCATCCATCATGAAATTAAAGGGTACGGAAATTCAACAACGCGTATCGGAACTTAACCTTGAGGCTGCCGGTATTTACGCTGCAGCTTGGGGCGCGGCTGCAGGACCTGACTTTGCTCGAGGCGCCACCAGCGCTTATCTGGGCACCCGCGCCACCACCATCTTCGGTGGGGCCAGCGAGGTACAAAAAGACGTGATCGCCAAGAATGTCCTTGGTTTAGGCTAACTCAACAAAAGGGCAATAACATGGATCTTTCCTATACCGAAGAACAGAATTTGTTGCGCGACAGCGTTAAAAAGTTTGTCGATGACCACTACGATATTAGTCAACGCAACAAAATATCGGCCTCGGACGAGGGTTTCAGCCGCGCGCACTGGCAGCAATTCGCCGATCTCGGCTGGTTGGCACTGCCCTTCGACGAAGACGACGGCGGCATCGGCGGCACGCCTGTGGATACGATGATCATGCTTGAAGAGTTCGGCAAGGGCCTGGTCCTCGAGCCTTATCTGCCAACGGTCATCATGTTTGGTGGTGCCATTAATGCAGCAGGTAACCCTCAGCAAAGGGCGGAACTGATTCCACCCATTATCGACGGCAGTCTGATTGCGACGTTCGCCTATGCTGAACAGCAAGCCCACCATGACCTGAACAATGTGGTCACCACCGCAATTCGCGACGGTGACAACTTCCTCATTAACGGCGAAAAATCACTGGTCCTAAACGCTCAATCAGCGGGCAAAATTTTGGTCTCCGCTCGTACCAGCGGCGACAGCCAGGACCCTCATGGTATTAGCTTGTTCATTGTCGACGCTGCGGCCGACGGCTTGACGCGCACAGACTATCCCACCGTCGATGGCCTGAGGGCCTCTGAAATCAAATTCACCAATGTCCGCGTCAGCGATGACCAGCGCCTCGGTCCACTAGACGAAGGCTTTGGCATTATCGAAAAAATCGCTAACCGCGCGATTCTGGCGCTGGCTGCCGAAGCCATCGGTGGCATGCAAACCCTGTACGAAGACACCGTCAACTACACCAAACAACGCAAGCAATTCGACCACCCGCTCAGCGAGTTTCAAGTGCTCAAGCACCGCATGACTGAAATGTTTATGGAGCATGCGCTGGCCCAGTCCTTATGTATGAAGGCCAACATGCTGGAAACCCAGGGCAGCAGCGAAACCCAGCGAACGATTCACGCGTTGAAATATCTGGTGGGCAAGGCCTCTCGGTTCGTGGGTCAGAATGCGGTGCAACTGCATGGCGGCATGGGTATGACGGAGGAACTGCGAGTAGCTCATTATTTCAAAAGGTTGATGGTGATTGATTCCCAATTCGGCAATACCGATCATCATCTCGAGCGCTTTGTCGCCTGACTGTCGTGAACCAAGAGACCAACGACTCGGCCGCCTACTGTCCAAATTGTCAAACCCCTCTGGCTGGGCAATATTGTTACCACTGCGGCCAAAACCAACGTGGGATGGATCGGTTTTTCTGGTCCTTGGTGAGCGAAGCGTTCGAAAATATTTTTAGTTTCGATTCACGTACGGCAAGAACGCTGTTTGCACTGTTTTTTCGCCCGGGATTTTTGGCCGCTGAATACGTCGCAGGGCGGCGCGCGCGCTATATCCAACCTCTGCGTTTGTACCTGATCGCCAGCATATTGTTTTTTTTGTTTCTCTCCGCTCAGAACCTTTTCTCGGCACAATCTCCGGTCACTTTCATTACTGATGGGGCGGGCGTTGAAGTTNNCGACTCAAGACTCCGAGCAACAGCCGGCACAAGATACGGAAAAAGACGCCGCGTATGTCGAAGCCGATTCAGCAATCGATGACATCCACGCCAACGTTCAGCTACCCGGTTTAAGCGCCGAGCAAAATACCAAACTGGGCAACAGGCTCGAGGCCCAAGCGAGAAAAGCCGTTGAACTCGCCAAAGAAGATCCAAGCGAACTCATCAGTTTGCTACTCGACATAGCCCCACCGGTACTTTTCATACTGCTCCCCATATTCGCCTTGATACTGAAACTCGCCTACCTTGGCAGCGGCCGCTTTTATACGCAGCACCTTATTCTCGCTGTTCACAATCACAGCTTTATTTTTTTAGCCCTGCTACTCGAAGGCTTATTGACGCCTGTAGAACAATCTATCGGTACCGAGATCCCATCAACGGTGCTCTCTATTTGGATACCAATCTATATGTACATGAGTCTTCTCAGGGTCTATGGTCAAGGCTATTTTATCACCATGGTGAAATTCATGGGTCTTGGCTTCCTCTATATCACGTTGTTCTCGAGCACCTTTCTGCTTAGCTTATTAGCAGGCGTGATGACACTATGAATCCAAGCCATGCATTTCAACACTTTGTTTCAACACTTT
>DGOD01000044.1:0-1453 GCA_002389265.1 Gammaproteobacteria bacterium UBA4475 | reverse complement strand
CTTTATCTCAACACTTTATCTCAAAGCCGGGGGGGGGCGCGGGTCACTAAATGATTATCCAAGACTACACGAACATCATTGACAATTTCCTGAGGGAGCTCGGTGGCGACGTTAACCTTCGCCTAAACTGTCAATTGCCACTGCAACTCGAAGCTCTAGATTTAGCTTCCGCCGGACGCGACGTCTTCGACCGGGAACAGTGGATGACACCCTTCACCCTGAAGTGCTGGCAAGCTATGCGACTGGCCGCCCACCAGGACGAGATTGAGTTACAGCTCGTCTCGGCGTTTCGCTCCGTTGAATATCAGTGTGGCTTGATCCGCAAGAAGGTCGCGGCCGGCCAGCAGTTAGATGATATTTTTAAGATCAGTGCGATCCCCGGTTTCAGCGAACACCACACTGGGCGAGCCCTGGATTTATCTACGCCTGGGCCAGAACCCTTATCTGAAGCCTTTGATCAGACCGCCGCTTTTGACTGGCTAAACACGCATGCTCACCGTTTTGAGTTCTCAATGTCATATCCACGTAACAACACCACTGGCATCAACTACGAACCGTGGCATTGGGCATGTCGCGCCCAGTAATCAACTTCGGTATTTTTGCATCTTCTCTTCGATCAAACGCTTTTGTTCGGCACTCAAGGCGCTTGGGGGTTTAACCGTCGTTTGCTTTGCGAAGACGTACTTTTCCCGAATGACCTGGCGACTGGACAGCCCTGCCTGCTTGAGCTTGTCAAAGCAAGCATCGACCATCATGGGATTACCGCATAACATCACGAGATCCTGGTTCGTCATCACTGCGGGCAAATAATCCTGAACATAACCCGAGCCTTCGAAGGATCGCGGCGAATCTGGCAAGCGGCGCGAGTAGCAAACGCGTAAATGAAAGCGCGGGTAGCGATGCTGAAAATCAACGAGTTCCGTCGCATAGATGAATTCACTGGGGTCCCTCACTCCCAGCAACAGGAAAACCTCAATTTCATCTCGGCACAAGGGACCCGAAAGCGCCCCCAACATTGGCAGATAAGGCGCAATGCCAACGCTGGTCGCCACCAAAAACAATCTCTTGGGCAATTTTTCAGGGAGTACCAGCCGCCCAAATGGCCCGGTCACCGATGCTTTCAATCCGCACTCAGCATTAAACAACAGGCGAGTGGCGCGGCCACCGTCTACCTTCGAAATCACCAGCAGTAAGATCCCCGTCGTATCAGGCGTCAGATTACAAAGGCTATAACTGCGTTCGAACTCACCATCTACATCGGTGAACACAAAGCGAAAAAACTGACCCGGAACAAACACCACAGGTTCACCGTCGTCGCGTTGAAATTTTAGCTCGATCGTCGAGTCTGACAATACTTTTTGTTGAACCAAGGACACCGTAAACACGCTATTTCCCCTAGAAGGTTAAGCCCATGATACACCAGATCAGTCTTAGTTTTGCGCCTAGGGTGACT
>DGOD01000369.1 GCA_002389265.1 Gammaproteobacteria bacterium UBA4475 | reverse complement strand
GCCGTACTAACGCTGAATGGCCAAGGGCTATTGCAGAGGGTGTGCTACGGACTGCTGAAGAATGGCTCGCTCGGCCGCAAGCGACTCGGCGAACCAATATTGATTCCGTACCAAAAGTTCAACGCCGTGCTGCCGCCTCATAGGTAGGCTCTTTCTGTGCTATCTCACAAAGTCGATGATGATCCAGTATGCAAACTTCTTTGCCATCGACTTTGAGAATGTCGTTCTTCTGTAGTCTCGTAAAAATCCGACTGACAGTCTCAACCGCCAGGCCAAGATAGTTGCCAATATCGGTTCTAGCCATCGGCAATCGAAATGAGGTGGGCGACAAGTGACGCTGCCTATAGCGTGAAGACAGGCCCAAAAGGAAGCTGCCGATGCGTTCTTCTGCAGTCTTCTTACCAAGCAGCAACTGCAACTGCTGATCCTCGCTGATCTCATGACTTAGAAGTCGATACATATGAGACTGCATGCTTGGGATTCGGCGAGATAGTTCTTCTAACCGATTGAAGGGTATTTCGCAGACGGCGGTGGTTTCGAGGGCCTTGGCGGAGCTGATGTGATGGCCTGAGTTGATGGCGTCAAGACCGAACATTTCGCCGGGTAAGTAAAACCCGATAACGTGTTCGTCACCTTCGCGATCGACGCTGAAAGTTTTTACTGCGCCAGATCTGACCGTATACAAAGAGGAGAATTTGTCTCCGGCTTCGAATACGGTTTTATTCCGCTGTATAGGTTTGCTGCGTTTGAGCGCAGCATCGACAATTTCTACTTCTTTTTCTGAGAGGGAGTGCGGCATGCATAACCCGTTGAGGCTGCAGGCTTGGCACGATACTGTATATTTTCGTTGGATATCCATATTTGCTCCAAGGTTGAATCAGAGTACAGCGTTAAGTGACGCGGTGCAGCTAATAACTCAGTGAAGCTAATGATGAGCAGTTTCGCTATAATAAAGGTTGTTGAGTGCACTACGCAAGCGTGCAAGCTCATCAGTAGAATCAAAGGATCCGGTACCGCCCTATACACGTATCCTTTTCCATTGACTTGACTAGAGCCCGAAGACCCCCCAATGCCTGATTCGAACAAGATAATAGTCAGCTGGTTAGCTGTTGTTTGTATTACAATTTTCTCCATGATTGTCGTCGGTGGCATGACTCGGTTAACCGACAGTGGTCTATCGATGGTGGAATGGCGGCCTATAATGGGTATCTTGCCACCGCTAAATGCCGAGGAGTGGCAAACGGCCTTCGAGGCTTATCAGCAGTACCCCGAGTATCAGCAAAAAAATCAGCATATGGATCTGGCTGGCTTTAAGCCCATTTTCTATTGGGAATATGGCCATCGTCTGCTGGGCCGGTTGATTGGCGTGATATATTTTGTACCTTTTGTCCTCCTTTGGATCGCGGGGCGAATCAAAAAACCGCTGGTACCGAAGCTGCTATTGGGTCTGACGCTTGGCGGCCTGCAGGGTCTGATGGGCTGGTATATGGTTAAGAGTGGTCTGGTGGACATCCCCAGAGTCAGTCACTTTCGGTTGGCGGCCCATTTACTGCTTGCCATGTCGATTCTTGCCTATTTGTTTTGGCTCATTCTGCACTTGATCGAGGTCAAGCGAGTGTCAATTGGCACCAACGGTATCAAACCATTGATCTACGGTTTTGTGGTATGCCTTGGGTTGCAACTGACCTGGGGTGCATTTACCGCTGGCAGCCATGCAGGGTTGGGCTACAACACGTTTCCGCTGATGAATGACCAATGGGTTGCGGAGGCGGTCTTCAGCATGCAACCTTGGTGGCTCAGCGCGTTCGAGAATACCGCAACCATACAGTTCGTTCATCGGTGGCTGGGTGCGCTCGTTCTGATTCTGGTGGCGATTATCTGGATCCGCAGTTTGATGGGCCACTCGCGGCAGTTTCGATGGGCCGTCAGTCTAGTTTTATTCGCGACGTTGGTTCAGTTCGGGCTGGGTGTGTTCACACTGGTCTATGTCATTCCTATTGGGCTGGCAAGTCTGCATCAAGCTTGGGCCTGTGTGCTCCTCTTGTCTGTAGTGTATTTGGTCTACATCGTTCGTGAGCCTAGCGAATCGATGGATTTAGTCAGGGCCACATCTTGAAAATCTGTCTCGGGCAGATCAACACGACGCCAGGCGACTTCGCCGGAAATTTCTTGGCGATTCGTCGTGGAATCGATATCGCGAGTGAGGCGGGTTGCGATCTTATCGTTTTTCCCGAGTTAACGATCCCGGGTTACCTGAGCCAAGACCTGCTGTACCACCCAGAGTTTATTGA
This sequence comes from Gammaproteobacteria bacterium UBA4475, assembly GCA_002389265.1. GTDB lineage: Bacteria > Pseudomonadota > Gammaproteobacteria > Pseudomonadales > Azotimanducaceae > UBA4582. Next base: position 2,873 of record DGOD01000369.1, on the reverse strand, counting down.
TCGAAACCTGGCAGTTCTAGACGAAGTGCGGGCCTACACCGGCCAAGTTGCCCCGAGCTTGCATGTGGTGGTGGGTTACGTTGAACGTAATACTGGGCTCGGCAAGCCATTCCTGAACATGGCCGCCGTGTTATCTGCAGGTGAGACCCAAGGTACTTACGCCAAGCAACTGCTACCTTTCTATGATGTGTTTGATGAATTGCGATATTTTGAACCCGGTGATGATCTGCTGATTCTGCCGATCAATGGCCAGAATGTGGGTGTCACGATCTGTGAGGATCTTTGGAATGATAAGGGTTCGGATGGCTACAACTACGCCAATAATCCACTTCAACAATATCGAGACGCCGGCGTTAATGTCGTGTTGTCTTTGAATAGCTCGCCCTTTGTCCACGGTAAAACCGAGCAACGAATGAAGGTCATAGCACCGAGCACGGAAGGCGGAATGACGCTAATTTATGTTAACCAGCGCGGTGGCCAAGATGAGTTGGTCTTCGATGGCCAAAGTTTTGTGGTTCGTGATGGTGATTTGATCCATCTTGTGGAGGAGGTCTTCGAGGATAGCTTTGATGTGGTGGATCTGAGCCGCGCGCCTGTTCAGTTAGCCAAAGTGTATGAAGCAACGCAGCAATCCAAGTTGCAGGCGCGAACGCCTAATTTATATGATTTGCTGGTGCTGGGCTTGCGAGACTATGCGGAAAAATCCGGATTTACGCAGTTGGTGTTGGCGTCCAGTGGTGGTATCGACAGTGCGGTAGTCTGCAAAATGGCCTGTGACGCTGTGGGGCCTACTAATGTCCATGCGATCCGAATGCCATCGATTTTTAGTACCTCCCATTCCCGGGATGACGCATTATTACTCCATCAACGCTTGGGGTGCTGGGACTATGAGGTTGAAGTGGAACATCAGTCAGTGGTGAATATGCTGAACACCCGATTCAGCCAGCACCGGGACGATCCCGCGAATCTCGTGACGGCAAAATTGAAGGCTCAGGCTTATGCGGGCGTCGCAGATGAGAACATTCAAGCACGAATTCGCGATGTGTACGTCATGCATTTCAGCAACGCTTACGGCGCCATGCCCTTGTCTACAGGTAATAAAACTGAATCTGCCTGCGGCTATTACACGCATTTTGACATGAACTTCAGTTACGCGCCGATCAAGGATCTGTATAAGTACCAGGTTATGGAAATTGCTCGAGGTGCTGCCGAGATACCGGATAATATTTGGCAAAAGCCTCCCAGTGCTGAGTTAGCCCACGGTCAGATCGATGAGGAGTCATTGCTGTCCTATGCTATCTTAGATCCCATCGTCAGAGCCTATGTGGAAGATTACATCAGTACCTTTGCGCGATTTGATCGCTGGGTCAGCCAGCGCATTGCCGCGTCAGATGCTATCTCGTTCGACGTGAATATATTGCGTCGCTGGTTCGACTCTGCCACTGCGCCAGCGGAGTTTGAGCGCATTATCCGTTTGATCGGCCGAATGGAATTTAAACGCCGGCAAACCTGCCCAGGCACCAAGATTTCCAAGGTGGCGTTCGGTATCGGCCGAAGGATTCCGATTGTCGAAAAATGGTCCTAACTCGATAAGCACGGGTTCTGAACGCGCGTACGGATGCGTGCACTGACATGAATGTGGGGAACCTGTTGACCGTTCTCGATGATGCTCTAGTTAGCATCTTCAATGCTAATGCGTCTGCCCATCGCGCCGGGTGCCTTTGGTGCGGTGATGGACAAGATGCCATCTCGGTAGGTTGCGCGGGTCCCGCTACTGTCCACAGGAGCAGGTAAGGGAACGACCCGCTCAAAGCGACCATAGGCACGTTCCGAGATATGGTATTGGCCTTGCGTGTCGTCCCGTTGATAACGCCTTTCGCCGCGAATATTCAGGGTCAAATTATCGATGCTGATCTGGAAGTCTGCAGCGCTCATGCCGGGGGCTTCAAGTTGGACCTTGATCTCTCGGTCCGTTTCAAACACGTCTGCTGACAAAACGCCCCACTGATACGATTGGCCGGAACCTGAGGATTTTTCAGCTGCGTCGCTGTCACTGGGTGTAAATCGTGTAATCGCCTGGCGAGTCTTCTGCCACAAATGTTGCCAGCCCTCGGCAAGACTATCCAGCCCTTCTCGAAGGTTATGGGAAAGATGTTCTAATGTGCTCATTGTGGTTCTCCTGATTCCTGTTGGCGTGTGACTCAGCGTGTGACTCAGCGTTTGACCCAGAGTGTGACCCAGCGTCTGGGGCCCCCGACTCGGCGGCCCCGGCTCGGTGTCTTCTAGCTCTCAATCGCAATGTTGACTGGCTGATGGCGTTCACCCTTGGGAATTTTGATTTCGAGAACGCCATTTGCCGCTCGAGCGGTAATGCTTTTGCCGTCCACAGCCTCTGGCAGGGTGAACTGTCTGATAAAGGCGCCGCTGATCCTTTCTCGGCGCTTATAGCCTGCACCATTCGAGTGACTGTCGGTTGCTCGTTCGCCGCGAATGGTGAGAATATTTCGATCCACCGTGACGTCCACCTCTTTGGGGTTGACGCCGGGTAAGTCGGCCATGACCCTAAAGCTATGCTCATCTTCGCTGATGTCGACCTGTGGAACCCAAGCGTTACGTCCGAGCGGGTTGTCATCTGCAGGAAAAGCAGCGCCGTCGTCAAAGACTCGGCCGAGCTCTCGATGCAGCTGGTTGAGGGCCATAAAGGGTGAATAAATCAATTGGCTCATAACTCTACCTCCAGTTAGTTGAAACGCCGAATGCGGATACCGCAGGTCTGAAGTACAAATGCGATGCCGGTGTGATCGAGCTTCAAGCGTCAGTGCCGGCTTGACTGGTCAATGTTTTCATTGCTCGTCAAGGTTCATCTCTGCAGC
>DGOD01000383.1 GCA_002389265.1 Gammaproteobacteria bacterium UBA4475 | reverse complement strand
CAACCGCCGACGTAAACTGCAAAACCCACCCATTTGCGGTCGACAGGGCGAATCATAAAAGAGTCTAAACTCACATTCGCGCAATTGCGGCAGGCGGTGCTTAACTTACGCCGAAGCGACAATTCGGCGCCTTTTTTGCCTTCGAATGGTATCCTGTTGGCTCATAAGCCTCATTGAGGTGTCAACAACACGCGTGCAGGTAAGGCGATCCCATGATGGAAATAGTGAGCACGGCCCTGGTCTTCTTTCTGATCATGGATCCCTTGGGTAATATTCCCCTGTTCCTGTCTGTGCTAAAAGATGTGGACTCGACACGGCAACTGAAGATTATCTTTCGCGAACTGTGTATCGCCTACGCTGCCCTACTGTGCTTCTTATTTGGCGGACACTATGTCCTGGATTTTTTAGGACTTTCACAGGAAGCCATCGAAATATCTGGCGGAATCATTCTGTTTCTCATCGCCCTACGGATGATCTTTCCGGTCCCTAATGGCATATTCGGTGACAGTCAGGCCGGAGAACCCCTAATAGTGCCACTCGCCATACCCGCTGTGGCAGGGCCATCTATCCTGGCGGTCTTGATGTTGATGACCACAACGCAACCCATGCTGCCCCTATTTATATCCCTCACCAGCGCCTGGATACTCACAGCAGCCATTCTCCTAGCCGCCGCCCCGCTACATCGGATCCTCGGGCGCCGAGGCCTGATCGCTATAGAGCGGCTGATGGGTATGCTGCTGGTCATGATGTCCGTGCAAATGATGCTCAATGCGCTGCGTTCATTCGATTGGGCCGCCAACTGACACAGTGCTCTGCATTTAGTGCTCTGCATTTGGCGCTCTGCATTTGGCGCGATTCAATGGCATACTAAGCACCAATCTTGACCTAAGAACATTGTCTAAGAACATTGCCTAAGGAAATTTGCCAGCGAACCTTCAATTGGCGAAATCATGAATTCATTAAAACAGTGAGACACCCATGAGCAAACTCCATCAACACCACGTTGTTATCGTCGGCGGCACTTCCGGTATTGGCCTGGCAACTGCCGTGCTGGCACGAGATGCAGGCGCCACGGTCTGGGCTGTAGGACGCTCAGCGGAACGCGTCGCGGCGGCCGCGGCGGCAAACCCGGGCATTCAATTTGAGACCCTCGACACCCATGATCGGGCAGGCTTAACTGCGCTATTTTCAAAAATCGGCACGATCGATCATGTGGTCGCTGCGGCCACCGGCGCCAATCGCACCATGGCACCCTTTCTCGACCAGACCCAGGAGCAATTTCGCGAGGCTTTCGACAAATTCTGGGGCTATTGTAATGTCATTCGTGAATCAGCTCCGTTTCTCGCGACCGATGCCTCAATCACACTCGTCAGCGGCAGCCCCGCTCGCAAGTGCAATCCCGGCATGAGTTCGATCTCCTGCGTCGGCAGTGCCGTCGAAGCCTTAACCCGGGCTTTAGCGGTGGAGATGGCGCCAAGAAGAATCAATGTCGTCGCTCCCGGACTGATCAGCACAGGCATGTTCGATCGACTCGGCGATCAACGAGACTCGGCGTTAGCCCAAATGACGCAGAACTTGCCTATTAACCGCCCCGGTCAGTCGGAAGAGGTTGCCAGCGCAATTTTGCTGACCCTGACCAACGGTTACATGACTGGCAGCACCCTTGATGTCGATGGCGGCACCCTGCTGCCCTAGTCCCTTGGCCGTTGTTAGCGGCCTTCAGCGGGTGATTTTTTGTGCCGCTGGGCCGACTAACAGATTCTTGCGTTGCAGCTCGGACAACAATTGAGCCGCCGGCAGTGGCCGGCAGTAGTAGTAACCCTGAATATAAACGCAACCACTGGACTTTAGCCATTGTAGCTGCTCGTTCGTTTCAACGCCTTCAGCCAAGACTTTTAGATTCAAGTTATGTCCGAGCGCAATAATCGCTCGCGTAATCTCGCGGCCATCAGCGCTCGTGGTAATGTTCTGGATAAAGCTTTGATCTATTTTCAAGGTATTGAGCGGAAGACGATTCAGGTAGGCAAGTGACGAATATCCCGTACCGAAGTCATCAATACTGATCCCTATACCCATGGCGTGCAGCTCTTTGAGTATCACGATAGTGCGCTCAATATCTTGCATAACGACGCCTTCGGTAATTTCCAGAATAAGAGCTGAGGGAGAGATCCCAGTTTCGCGGACAACATCTCGCACAAGTGCTACCAAGTGACCGTCAAACTGTCGTGCCGACAAATTGACTGCAACCTGGAAACCCTGACATCCCGCTAGTTGCCAACTGCGAAGCTGCTGACAAACTGCCCGTAACACGAACTCACCCAACAGCACGATCAAACCGGTTTTTTCCGCGATTGGGATAAAGTCAGCGGGGGAAATTATGCCACGAGTTGGGTGCCACCATCGAACCAGGGCCTCCATACTGACCATTTTCTCCGTGACGGCATCAACAATCGGCTGATAATAAATCTCAAATGCCCCATCAAGTAGCGCTTGCTCCATACCGCTCTTGAGCTGAAGAAAAGTCAGCGCCGTCTCATACATATGACTATCAAACATAACTTGAGAACCGGCGCCTTCAAGCTTGGCTCGATGGATGGCATTGTCCGCGTCGCGAATGATTTCGGCGGTCGTGTGATAGCCGTCATGATGCAGCACAAGGCCAATGCTGGCGGACAGATCCATGGTGGTCCCCTGCACGCTCAGCGGAGGACGGATCGCCGCCTGAATATTACGACACACCTCTATCGCTTCCGCGGCCGTATCAACAGGGTCGAGTAGAAGGGCAAACTTATCACCCGTGAAACGCGAGACCGTATCCTTCGTCCCTACTGTCGAGGCGATACGCTGCCCGATCTCCCGTAACACCTGATCACCCTGCTCGTGACCCAGACCTGAAGTTATTGCGCTAAAATTATCTAGACCGATAAACATCACGGCAAACAAAGTTTGATCGCTGCCACTTCGGCGCCGTAAAGCAATCTCCAGATGATCCATAAATAAGGTGCGGTTCGGCAAGCCTGTCAGCGGATCAAAGAACGCACTGCGGCGAATTTCCTCCTCATAATCTAGCTGCTGGCTGATATCGCGAAAAGTAATGACCATGAGATCTGCATCTAGACTGCGGTTGATGCTGACCGCGATTTCCACGGGTAGCACACCACCTTGTTTGTTGCGAATTCGCTGGCGACCGCGTCGGTCCGGAGATAAGCTGCGACTCAACTCGACAAGATCTAACTCAGCGTCCTCGGGGCTGAAGGGACGTAATCGTAAGACTTCGGTCAGGGTACTGGCCCGAGCTTCGTCTTGACTCCAACCCGTCAGCGCCTCGGCGACGGGGTTCAGCATCAAAATCCGGCCCTGCATATCAGCAGAAATAACTCCATCACTGACATTCTCTAGGGTCGCATCCAGATGGCGACGAGTATCGGCCAGATCTTTCTCCACAGCATGCTTATACAGCGCGATTTCTATATTAATTTCCATCTCGCGATTATCAAATGGCTTCAGCACATAACCATAAGGGCCAGCCACTTGGGCACGCTGGAGGGTCTCCGTATTAGAGTAGGCGGTGCAAAAGATCACGGGCACATCGTACTGCGCGCGAATATTAAGCGCAGCGTCGACGCCGTCCATCTCACCCTTTATATTGATGTCCATCAATACCAGGTCAGGCCGCAAGCGCAATACGTTTTCCACCGCTTCTTCACCTCGCGACGCTGTGGCCAACACTTCGTAGCCCATGCGAGTTAACCGCGCCTTTATATCTCTGGCCACAAGGATTTCGTCTTCGACAACAACTAGTGTTTTCTTAGACATCAAGTTTCACCTTCTGTGGAAATGAAACCTCAAATCTGGCACCCCCATTACTCTCAAAAGTAATCTCCCCGTCAAGCTGCTGAGTCAAAATTGATACAATCTCCATGCCCATGGTCAACGCAGCGTGAACATCAAATCCGGCAGGCAGACCAATACCGTCATCACGAATGTGCAACACATTTCGGCCTTCGACTTGCGAAAATTCAACGAATATAGTGCCTTTACCTTGTCGCCCGACAAATCCATGCTTCAGCGAATTGGAGATCAACTCATTAATAATCAAGCCACAGGGGACCGCTGAATCAATATCTAACGAGACGTTAGTCACGTGAATATCGAGACTCACAGCAACACCCGGAACCTCATAGAGGTGGCGTAGACTGCCGGCAAGCATTGTTATGTAGTCGTCGAAATCAATTTCAAGCAAATCCTTAGACTGATAAAGATTCTCGTGAATCAACGCCATAGACTTAATGCGCTGCTGGCTTTCGCCAAGCAATTCAGCAAGCTGTTCATTACCCGTCGTCTCAGCCTGAATACTCAAAAGACTGGAGATGACCTGCATATTATTTTTAACTCGATGGTGCAGCTCTTTAAGCAGCAGCTCCTTTTCTCTTAAGGAGTTTGCTAATTCTCGCTGCACTAACATGGTTTCAGCGATTTCATGCTCGAGTGCTTGAGTTCTATCAGCAACCAAAACTTCCAGATTACGTCGATAATCGGCAAGTTCCGACTCAGTGCGCTTTCTCTGCGTGACGTCACGGGCAATGCACACATAGGCCGTCACATTGTCCCGCGCATCACGCACCGCTGCCATCGTTACATCGGTGGTCACAACCAGCAATCCGCTTCTCGAGTTGACCTCGCCGTGCCAGCGCCCGTCAGAGCACAAACCCTCAGTAGACTTGCGTACATCGTCAGGATCCGTAAAGAGCAACTTCAAAATCGACCTGCCCACGGCCTCTTCAGGCGTGACACCCAGTATTCGAGCCGTCGCATGGTTGGCATACATTAACTTTTTATCGGCATCAGCGATCAAAACACAGTCACTGGCCAGATCAAGTGACTCAATATACAACTGCAGACGTGCGCTGTAGCGTAACTCGGCCTCTCGCCGCAAGCGTCGCGCATTGGCAACTTGTAATTGGTAAAGCACCCCCAGCGCAAGGACTAGATAGACCCCATAGGCCCACCATGTCGCCCATATAGGCGGCAAAACAGTTAATTTCAGTAGGGTCGGCGTAGGGTTCCAGACGCCGTCATTGTTCGAACCCTTGACCTTGAAGATGTATTCTCCGGCATCCAAGTTGGTATAGGTGACCTGCCGCATGCCTTTAACGTTCACCCAAGCTTGATCAAAACCTGCCAACATATAGCTGAACTGATTCTTCGACGGCGCAGTAAAATCCATCGCGCGGAATTCGAAGCCAATCACCGAGTCGTTGTAGGCCAATTCGATTTCTGTCATGTGGGTGATGGGCTGACTGAATCTCTGCGCCACATTGAATTTAGAAAATTGGGTGATTCGTACTGGCGGCACATAGGCATTACCGCTGATGCGGGCCGGGTCAAAAGCATTGAAGCCATGACTCCCACCAAACAAAAAACTGCCATCTTCGAGCTGCAGATAGGCGCCACTGTTGAAGTCATCGCTCTGTAATCCGTGATGGGCGTCGTATACTGTAAATTCGCCCGTCCTTGGGTCTAAGACGCTGAGACCTTTGCCGCCACTGATCCAAATTTTACCTTGTTGGTCTGCGAGCATGCCATAGACTGCATCGCTAGAAAGGCCTTCTGCCTTGGTATAACCACTGAACTTGCCTGTCTCTACGTGATACAGATTCATGCCCCGGTCTCGAGTACCCACCATGATTGAACCATCCACGGCGAGTAAGGAGATAACGTTGTTACTCGTCAGACTGCCCGGGTCGTCAGGCTGATGGGTTAAACTCTGGACGTTACCGCTATCCGGATCAAGCAACATGACACCGCCGCCGTCGGTTGCGATCCACATGACCCCGCCAGGCCCCTCAATGATACCCAACGCTCTCGAGTCAAAGGCCATACTCGGATCACGATCAGCACCGGGATAGCGTCGAAATTTTCCAGCCCCAAGATATCTATTGACGCCCCCGCCGTAGGTGGTCAACCACAACTGTTCTTGGCTATCCACATAGATTTGGCTGATCGCATCAGCGCTGATAGACGACAAATCCTCGGGGTCATGGGCATAGGTACCAACGACCACATGATCTTTGATCAACGTGACACCACCTGCCATAGTACCCACCCACAAGACATCTTCATAAAACTTCAACGACATGACGAGTTGATTGCCTAAGCCAAGCGGAAGATGAGAAAAATTCATAAACTGCTGAGTTTGTTTGTCCCATTTATTCAAGCCCTCAAATGTACCAATCCAGATATCCCCCTGTGGCGACTCAGCGAATGAGGTTATGGCATTACTCGACAAATCAATATCCCGGCTGGCACTCTTGAGAAAATGTGGGAAAGTTTCCGTGCGTGCGTTCCACTTACTGATACCGTTAAAGGTTCCGACCCAGATCACACCACCGCGATCCTGAAACAACTCGAAGACCGTGTTATCGCTGATGCTATGCATATCTGTCGGGTCAGTAACATAACGACCAAACCGGCGAAGTTTTTTGTTCCACAGATGCAGACCACTGTCAGTACCCACCCAGACATCTCCATCCTGGTCTTTGAGTAGCGACCGAGCTCGCTTGAACTCAGAGATTGGGAGTCGTTCTGCTGTGCCTGTCTGCGTATCAAATATCGACACACCGCCGTTAAAGGTAGCTAGCCAGAGCAGCCCCGGTTCCACCTCAATAATAGCTCGAATATAGTTGTCACTAATGCTGGCTGGATCGTCTGGGTCAGAACGATAATGGGCGAAGTTTTGCTTCACTTCATCAAAGCGATTTAGACCACCGAGCTCGGTGCCCACCCAGATTTTCCCGAACGAGTCCTCAAAAATAGCCCTAACACTGCCCGCGCTGAGACTCTTCGGGTCTAGCGGATCATGATGGTAATGTACCATCTGACGTTCAGTACCCATGCTGACCAACCCAGTACTGGTACCGATCCAGATGCGGCCCGCTGAGTCCTCGAACAGTACATGTATGGCACCGCGGTCCTCACCGGATTCAGTCCCTAAAGGCGGGTCTAAAGCAACGGACTCAAACTCATTGCTTGTTTCGTTATAGCGATTGAGTCCAGCGTCAGTACCTATCCAAAGATTGCCTTGCGTGTCGCTTAGTATGTCCCAGATAGAATCATGAGACAGGGATGCTGGATCAGCAGGCTGATGGTAATAGGTCTCAAAATGATAGCCATCAAACCGATTCAGGCCCTCTTGACTACCCACCCAAATAAAGCCATCTTGATCCTGCGCAATAGCGCTGACCGCGGCTTGCGACAGACCCGCCTGGGTTCCCAGTCGATCAAAAATTAAATTTCGATGGTCGGCCAGTCGCGTGTGCTCCGCCGCGACAATCGGATTCCCACAAAACACTAGCAACGTCAACAACAGTGCATAGCACATCTGACGCTGACGGCTTGAGGAATGCGCTAACCGTGGTGAGAAAAGACGCTTCGCGGCCGGGTCGCAATAGCCTTCAGTCACTCTTGCTCAACCCACTTGTCGATACTCACCAAAGCAGGCTTCACGACACCGCTATTTTCTAGCACCGTCATGTTCCAGATATAACCGCTATTTTCCGCGTTTAGCATATTCCAGATATAGCCGGCGTTCTGGGCAGCAGCCATATTCCAAATATAACCACTATTTCCAGTGTCTCGCATATTCCAGATATAACCGCTATTTTCAGCGTCTCGCATATTCCAGATATAGCCGCTATTTTCAGCGTCTCGCATATTCCAGATATAACCGCTATTTTCAGCGTCTCGCATATTCCAGATATAGCCGGCGTCCTGGGCACCATCCATATTCCAGAAATAACCGCTATTTTCAGCATCTAGCATGTTCCAGATATAACCATCTTCCTCGAGGCTGGCCATATTCCAGATATAACCATTCGCCTCGAAATCACTCATATTCCAGATATAACCATTCTGCTCCAGCGCGCTCATATTCCAGATATAGCCCATATTCCAGATGTAGCCATCCGTTCTAGGCGTGACACCCATGTTCCAAATATAGCCGTCCGCGGTGGTCATATAAAAATTGCCATCGGCATCGACATTAGCGGGCCCACCAAAATGGGCTAGTCCCTGCAGATCCTGGTCAATATCTAACCCTAAATTGACACACCCAGAGGCAGCGCTGTACACCGCACTCCAGGCGTTGATCAAACCTGCCCCCTGCTGAAACAGACTATAGGCCAGCCCACCCGCTGCATTGGTCGCCGCCTGGGCTGACGCCATCAACCGACATTTAACATCATCTGGGCTCAATTCAGGATGTACTTGTAACATCAACGCCGCCACACCGCTGGCTACTGCCGAGGCCTGCGACGTACCTGACATCAGAAAGTAAGAATAGCCGTCGTGAAACTCAGGGTGCTCGTTAGCAATAACACTTTTCAGAGACATTTGGCCCATCATATGGCCACCGGGTGCAATAATTTCTGGCTTGACGAACCCTTCCAACGTTGGCCCGGCCGCGGAAAAGGTTGCCAGATAGTCATCGCTCAGATCGTCCGGCGTATAGTGGTCCGTCATGGCGCCAACGGTGACCACATAGGGGACATTGCCCGGCACACCAATGGTCATGGGTTCAGGACCATTGTTACCGGCTGACACCAAAACCACGATTCCTGCGCGCCAGGCTGCCATCACCGCCAAATTCAAAGGATCTTGCCAATAGTGGGACATGGGCGTGCCACTAAACGACAGGTTCAGCACTCGAATATTGAACTCCTGTTGATGAGCAATGACATAGGCGATGGCTCGAATCACCTGCAAGTAGTCACCTCGACCCTGCGTGTCGAAGGCGCGGACAATGACCAGGTCTGCATCAGGAGCGATGCCGTGATAACTGCCCGGCTTGTTACCCGCCAGATCTCGCGTCTTGCGCGAACTCGCCAGGACGCTAGCGATGTGGCTACCGTGGCCATTCTCGTCCGTCATCGGCAGCGTTGTCGCATTCTCAATGGCATCATAGTAAGCACTAATTCTAGGCTTGCCGACTGTATTCCGGCTTAAGGATTTATTCGCCCAACTTCCCGTGTCGATAATGGCGACGCCCACACCTTTGCCCGTAATACCTTGAACGTGAAGCAGATCGGCATCTACTAGCGATGGGAAGAAGGTATCGCGTCGGCGCCCTTGCATGGGCAGGCTCGATTGACTCGCATATTCGATCATCAGCCCCTCGTCAAATTCGAGAGCAATCGCATAATCGTCAGGCAAATCAACTGCGGGCGCAGAGAACACCAACGTCAGCACTGCGGTCTGTTTGGGCTTTAGGCGACCGGTCGCCTCAATAGCAGCCCCTTCCATCAACTCATCAATAGCAATGGACTTACCGTCCAACAATATTTTCACCAAGGCACCGTTGGCTTCGGGCCAGGAGAGCGTCAATTGCGCCAAATTGAGCTTGCGTTTTCCGAGGTTTAGTATCTCCCAACTGACCTGACGGCCAGTCACATCCAGGGTCGGCGCGCCCTTGGCAGAGTAGATCAAAGCAGCGGTTCGAAGATCTCTATTAGCAGAGATACTCAGGACATTAGCATTACTTTTTAACGCCTGGATCTGGCGCTGATTCAAGCTCACGACTACCATATTCAGCACCGTGAACTCCTCGGTGACTGAGACGTGCAAACCATCAAGCTGAAGCTTAAGCAGAGCTAGATCACGGGCAACCACAAGAACGGGCACAGATACTTCTGCTCGCCCATCATCTGCTCGCTTGTCATCTGCTCGCCTGTCAATAACAGGGCTCGCCATCACCGGGCCGGCTGCAGCGGCAACGAAACTGTTTGCTACAACCTTTTCTGTCTCGTCCTCACCGAATTCTGTCTCGCCATCACCGGCTGTCTCGCCCTCACCGAAGATA
>DGOD01000375.1:722-2970 GCA_002389265.1 Gammaproteobacteria bacterium UBA4475 | reverse complement strand
ACCTGACGCAGCGCGATGGTGGGTGCCTATGATAACTTCACGGGCTGGTCCGGATTTGTCGCAGTTAGTGCCACAAATAATACTATTGTTACACTCAATTCTTACACGCAGCTCTTACACGCAACTCTTACGCACAGCTCTTACAAACAACAACCGCACCTACCCGATGGTTTCAAGCGCAATCAGGGGGAATTACGTGTCTCAGTCTACAAAGTTTCAGGAGACCAACTTGAACGGCCGCTTGGGTCACTCAGGCTGAAGCGCATCGCAGCGACGCAAGAAAGCGCAAGGTACTTGGCTGACGAGAACCCATGAGCCACTTTAATATCGACGTTGAGTTATGCCGTCGATGCACGTACGATCGCCCCCTGTGGGGACTTACGGGTCCGCGGAACATCATTTTGCACATTAACTGAGGGGATCATGTGAAAACAATAAGATCAATCGGATTGCTATTGGGCGCAGTTACGGCATTTTCTGCAATCGCAGAGACCGCGTTGGAAGAGATCGTGGTCACAGCCCAGCGACGTGAACAGTCGCTGCAGGAAGTCCCCGTCAGTGTCACAGCGTTCACAGGCGATGCCATTGAACGACGGAACATCAAGGGGGCTGTTGACTATCTAGCCACGACACCGAATGTAAGCTTTACCGAGGATGGTCAGGCCGGCAGCCGTGGATTGGGGATTTCAGTGCGCGGCGTGAACAACCTAGTGTCGGGAGAGAATGCCGTCGTCAATTCCATCGGCGTCTATCTCGACGGCTTCAGCGTTGCGTCAGTGCCCACACAGGTTTCCAACCCGTTCCTGCCAGACATGGAGCGGCTCGAAGTACTGCGTGGTCCTCAAGGCACTTACTTTGGCCGCAATGCAGTTGGCGGCGCGCTCAACATGGCCACGCGCAACCCCACCGATGAATTTGGCTGGAAGGTTCTCACCGGCGGCGAATCCTATAAGGGCGCTAATCAGCAGTACAACGTGATGGCGATCGTCAATCTTCCCGTGTCTGATACGTTTGGGCTCCGCGGCCTTGCTTATTTCGAAGAGAGTGGCGGCCTGGTAGATAACATCTGCGGCCAAGGTGCAAACGCAGCCAGCTGCCCCACGGCTGGGGTCAATGGGTTCACGCCGAATGGCGCTAAAGACAGTGGTCATGAGCACCTCAACCTAAGACTAAAAGGTTTGTGGGATATGAGTGCCGACACCCAGGTTGCTCTCACGCTGATCTATGCCGATGAGGACCAGGGGCACGACGAAAATGTACCCTCAGGCATCATGGATCTGGATACTGTCGACTCGTTTGGCATTCAAACTGCTATCGATCCAGGTACAGGCTTCTGGCCTAACAATCGCAATAAGTTGAGTCACGACCTGGACGAAAGCAACTCGAATGAAACCACTGTTGCGATTCTCAACATCTCTCATCAACTGAATGAAGCGTGGGCGTTGAAATCAACCACGGGTATCGTCAAAGCGACCCAGAAGCGACGCTTCGATAATGATGGCGTCGGCGGGCTCGACGGCCTTGGCCGGATCAACGAATATGAAGGCTCCTCCTGGAGCACCGAGCTGCGCGCCGAGGGATCTTTCGATTCCATGGATCTGGTCCTGGGCGCCATCTACTCGAGAGATCGCCAGGAGCAGCAGAACAATGTGCAGGTCTCAACTGGCGCAGAGTTGGGCCATGTGTCCGTGGGAGGGGCAGGTATATTACCGCCATTTCCCGAGGGGCTCGGACTGTTATTGAACAGCAAAAAACATGAGATCAGGGGTATCGCGCTGTTTGGTGATGTCACCTATCACCTCACCGACAGTCTGGATCTCATCGCTGGTGGCCGATTTAGCCGCGACGATGTAGAAAATGATCTCCTCGCCTTTGGCATCGGGCCGACTTGCTGTTTCCCCGGTTCACCTGGCTTTCCGGGAGGTCCAGGATTTGACTTCTTCAATAGCTTTGCTAACTCAGCGCGACCGCTCACCGCGGCGGATGAACAGTCCACCGACTTTGCACCACGGGTTGGCCTGCGGTATCAGGTCAATCCCGACGTGAGCCTGTACGGCATCGTCTCAAAGGGCTACAAGGCCGGGGGAGCCAGTGTTGGCAACAACACGAACGCCGACGGGGCGCCCGCATTCAGCGTGGCTTTCGACAAGGAGCAGTTGTGGAATTACGAGTTGGGCTTCAAGACAGAATTAGCTGATCGGCGCGTGCGTGTTAACGGCTCGGTCTTCCGCCTGGCATGGAGCGATCT
>DGOD01000375.1:0-607 GCA_002389265.1 Gammaproteobacteria bacterium UBA4475 | reverse complement strand
AGAGGTACTGGCCATGCCCGCTAACGATCTCACCCTCAGTGCATCACTCGGTTGGCTTGACACCGAAATTACCCAGGCAGACCTGGTGGAATTGACGGGTGGATTCCAGGTGGATCTTAAGGGTCTTGAGCTGCCGAAGGCACCCAGGCTGACCGCCAGTCTCGCTGGGGAATACCGCTGGGCGATGGCTGACAACGATGCATGGGTTCGACTCGAATATATCCGGCGCGATGGTCAATATTCCGATATTGAAGGGTTAACCAACAAACAGACTCGCGGTCCGTCGCCCAACCAGGGACTCGTAAGGCCAGTAGGACCCGGCGAGTTTCCCTATCTGAGTCCAGACTATAGCGTGATCAACCTGCGAGCCGGCTACGATACCGAAAACATCCAGGTGGTCCTCTACGTGCAGAATCTTGCCGATAAAGAGTACTACACCGGTACCCAGGAGAACTTCGGAGCCAGCGGCATTCGTCTGCGACCCCATCCCCGCACTATCGGAATTAGCGTCGGCTACATGGTGGGCGGCGCCCGTTAGGTTCGCTGAAAACGGTGGCGTAAGTTTCGCGCCACCGTTTTTCGTCGCCCAGAATGGAAGCTCATAACT
>DGOD01000055.1 GCA_002389265.1 Gammaproteobacteria bacterium UBA4475 | reverse complement strand
TATTCGTCGAACAGGGTTATGCTGCCACGTCGCTGCGCGCCATCGCCAAAGCCGCCCAAGTTAATCTTGCCGCCACCCATTATCATTTCGGCTCCAAACAGGGCCTGCTGGCGGCAACCCTGCATGCTCGAGCCACGCCGGTGAACGCGTGCCGCCTGGCGGCACTGGCGCGCCTCGAGAAACACCCCGAGAGCCTTACCATCCCGGCGATCATCGAGGCTTTTTTTCAGCCATTTACTAACGGTGAACTGGATGAGAGCCTACCTCGTATGATTGGTCGGATCTTTGGCGAACCACAAGCATTGATCCGGCCCATGTTAGAACAGGAATTCAAGCCGGCCACCGAACGCTTCATCAACGCCTTACAGCCTCTTCTACCGGGCTTAGACCAAGAGACACTACATTGGCGGTTTCATTTTGTGATCGGCGCCATGATTCATCTACTGGCCAACTCAACCCCCCTCGGACTGACACAGGTCGATAGAAAAACCGAGATACAGGCATTTCAACGCCTGCAAAAATTTGTCGTCGCCGGGCTACAATGCCCGGCTTGACAGTCTTATAGGAGTCTGCAGATTGAAACGCTTGATACTACCCATTGTGATCCTGGCCTTTGGCATCGGCCTGGCTGTCGTACTGTTGGCTACTGGTCCCAAGCTGACCTCCAAACCGACCGAAGTTTTGGCGCCTTTGGTGCGCACTCTACCCGTTACCATGCAGACCGTAAATCTCAGCGCCTTGACCCACGGCACAGTCGCACCTCGCACAGAAAGCGAGTTGATCCCCGAGGTTGACGGACGGGTGATTCATGTCAATCCGAATTTGGTGTCCGGCGGCTTTTTTCGCGCAGGCGAAGAATTACTGCGGATCGAACCATTAGACTATGAGTTGGCACTGGAACAAGCCAGGGCTGGCCTCGCCCGGGCTGACAGCGATCTGACTAACGCCCGCAAAGGCGCCGATCGCCAAGACGATCTGGTCAAACGGCAACTGACCAGCGCCGCCCAGCAAGACGATGCGAGCAATCGATTGCGCATCAGCGAGGCGACTCAGCGCCAGGCCAGGGCCCTGCTCTCTCGCGCCGAACGAGACCTGATGCGGACTCGAATCCTCGCCCCCTACGATGGCCGCGTACGATCAGAAAAGGTGGACATTGGTCAGTTCGTCAAACGTGGCAGCCCGGTAGCCACGATCTACGCAACTGACTACGCGGAAGTGCGTCTGCCCATCCATGATGAAGAACTGGCTTTTCTCAACCTTCCCCTCGGCCCCATTCCTGCAGCTGCCAACGCCGGCCCCACTGTCACCCTGACCGCCCGCTTTGCTGGCGCCGAACATCAATGGCGAGGCCAGGTGGTACGCACCGAGGGCGAGCTTGACCCAAAGACTCGAATGATCAATGTCGTCGCTCAGATCCACAATCCCTATGAAACTGTCGGTAATCGGCCACCGCTGGCTGTGGGGCTGTTTGTCGACGCGGAAATTCATGGCAAAAGTGCCAGTAATATTGTCATTATTCCGCGCGCTGCCTTGCGCGCCAATAATCAGGTATTAATCGTCGATGCCAACAATCAGTTACGCCATCGCAACGTTCAGATTTTACGCCAGGTCAACGAAGACATTTATGTCAGCGCAGGTCTAATTGACGGTGAACGCCTTTGCATTTCGACCTTGGACAATGCCCTTGAGGGCATGACTGTGCGAACCATCAACACTAACAACCCGGCGAACCCATCATGAAAGGGCCTATCGCCTGGTTTGCCAAGAACCATGTTGCCGCCAACCTGTTACTTGGACTCATCGTCCTGTCGGGTTTAGTCGCGGTAGTCGCCATGCCGCAAAAATCGTTTCCTGACCTGGATGTGCCCATCATTTCTATCAGCGTACCTTATCTCGGTGCAGCACCAGAGGAAGTGGAGCAAGGCGTGTGTATTCGTATCGAGGAAGAACTCGAAGGGATTGAGGGTATCAAGCAGATCCGCTCGAACGCCAATGAGGGAATCTGCACCGTGTCGGTGGAATTATTTGATGACACAGACAAATCGAAAGCCCTTGATGATGTGAAAAATCGCGTGGATGCCATCGATACGTTTCCAGCTGAAACAGAAAAGCCCATCGTCAATCTCGTCAGCGTAGTTCGCGCCGTACTTGATATTGCAGTGACCGGGCCGACGGACGAGCGCACCCTGAAAGTCATCGGTCAGCAAGTACGTGACGATATGGCCAAGCTGCCCGGCGTCACCCAGGTTGAGTTGCGCAACACCCGCCCCTACGAGGTCTCTATCGAAGTTTCCGAGACTTCATTGCGACGCAACGGCATGAGTTTCGATGAAGTCGCTCAAGCGGTCAGGTCGCGTTCTCTGGACTTACCCGGCGGGTCGATCAAAACCAGCAGCGGCGAAATTCTCCTACGCGCCAAAGGGCAGGCCTACTGGGGCAGCGAGTATGAAGAATTGGTGCTGCGGACCCAACCAGATGGCACACGTTTGTACCTCAGAGATGTGGCCACGGTGGTTGATGGCTTTGCCGATACGGATCAGCTACTGCGCTTCGATGGCAAGCCGGCGGCGTTGATACGCGTCTCACGCATTGGTAGCCAAGATATCATGGACATCACCCGCGCTGTGGGCGAGTACATCGATAATGCCGCAGGCCGCGTGCCCGAGGGCGTTCAGCTGACTATCTGGAACGATGGTTCAAAAGCCTTGCAAGACCGTCTCGAGACTCTGCTCGACAGTGCTCGCCAGGGATTTCTGATGGTGCTGATACTGCTTGCCCTGTTCCTGCAGCCACGGCTGGCATTTTGGGTGAGCGTTGGCGTGCCCGTGGCGTTTTTGGGCGCGATCTTCGCGACATTTGTTCTGGGCCTGTCTATTGATATCATCTCCCTGTTTGGGTTTATCTTGGTCCTGGGGATCCTGGTGGACGATGCCATTGTGGTGGGTGAGAACGTTCATTCCACTCAGCTGCGCCTCGGCGATCCAATGCAGGGTGCGATTCAGGGTACCCAGCAGGTTTCGGTCCCTGTCATCTTCGGCGTCTTAACTACCTTCGCGACCTTTACACCGCTGTTGTTAGGCCCAGGCACCTTTGGTCAAATATTTGGCGTAATCTCCACCGTTGTGATGTGCTGCCTGACCTTTTCGCTGATTGAATCGCAGCTGATCCTGCCTTCACACCTTAGTCATGGCGAGTCGAAATCGGCGGGAACTGACGTCGGTCTGCTGTTGATTCCCATCATTGGTATCACACTGCTGGAGCTCGCCTGGGATGTTCGCAGCTATATTGCCTTTGCCATCGCCAGCGCTGTCGTGATGTACCTGCTGCACCTGTTTGGCACCTGGACCAAGAGCGCAAACCGATTGGTCAGTATCCAAGAACGTTTTTCCGGCCGTGTGGAACACCTGATCAATACTCGGTTTCGACGTCTGGCAGAACGAGCGGTCAATTATCGTTACATCACTGCCACTCTGGCTTTCGTCGCATTTTTGTCGGCCATCGCCATCGTTGGCAGCGGTCGCCTGCCCTTTTCGTTTTTTCCGCCGCTGGAATCAGATCAAGCCATTGCTCAACTGAGCATGCCGCTGGGTACGCCAGCCGAGGTAACCAATGCCGCTGTGTTACACCTGGAACAAACCGCACAACAACTCGCTGCTGAGCTGGCCCTGGAGTACCCAGAGACACCCCCGGTCACCCATATTCTTTCTGCTGTTGGTGATCAACCCAGCAGCACTAGCGGCGGCGGCCCAGGCGGCGGTACGCAGAGCGCCGGCGGTAGTCACTTGGGTGAAGTCACGTTACAGCTGGTACCTAGCCAATTGCGCACCATCAGTACCCGCGAGGCAACCACTCGCTGGCGGACCCTGGCCGGCCCCATAGCCGACGCGGTGG
>DGOD01000012.1 GCA_002389265.1 Gammaproteobacteria bacterium UBA4475 | reverse complement strand
TGGTTCTAGGGGACGATTACCCACGTGACATGACAGTAAAAAAGTAAACTATTTTTCTCTAAATGCAGTACTCAAAGTTTTTGTTACTGGAGAAGATAAGTAAGAAAGCACCGAACGTGTCCCTGTCACGATATCGACCTGCGCAACCATACCTGGTAAGGTCGGCAAACGGCGGCCCGTACTCGATATATCGCTAGCTGGCAAAATATCGACCAGATAGAAAGTATTTCCCTTTTCATCCGCCACAGAATCGGAGCCAACGACCGCGACAGCACCTGTGATGCTACCAAATATCGAATAATCATAGGTACTAAGCTTGATAATCGCTCGTTGAGAAGTTTTCACAAATCCGATGTCAGCCGGAAGAATTTTTACTTGCACCACCATTTTCGAGTCTTCAGGAACGATTTCAACTGCGGGTTCACCCGCTTTAAGAACCCCGCCCACAGTAGTCACCAGAACACGATTTACAGTACCCGCAACAGGTGATCGTAATACCGATCGATCGGCTCGATCGGCCGCCACCGGCAGACTTTTTTCTACTTGGTTTAACTCACTACGCGCGGTAGCGAGCTCTGTGAAAATATCCGCCAAATTCTCCTGGCTTGCGATAACCTTTCGGTCACGAATTTCTTGCATTGACGCCTTAAGAGTCTGGTATCGGGCTTGTGCTTCGGCTAGAGATTTTTCGGCTCGAACCGCCTCCAACTTTGGCTCAAGGCCACGATCCACGAGTTTTTTTACAACGATGTACTCTTCTTTTATTAACTGCAAAGTTTTTTCCAAACCATCTAGCTCAGTTTTCTTTTGAAGTAACTGTGACTCAAATGAAGCCGCCACTGACTGCAATTTCAAATCACGTGCTTGCTTCAGGGCCATCTCAAGACGGATCAGGTTTTCATCGGACCTCATTAACTCCGGTTCAAACGTCGGATCGCGCCCACGAGCCTCTGCCTCCAATCGATTAACACGCGCTTTCAACCTAATGTATTCTGCTTTTCTGGAGTCAAACTCTTGGGCACTCTCGATTGGACTGATCGAGACTAGTGGATCCCCGAGCGATACCCTATCACCAACTTTTACAGAGATTTTAGAAACGATCCCGCCTTCCAAATGCTGAACAGTCTGCAGTTTTGCAAATGGTATGACTTTACCCTCGGCAGAAACTACCCGATCAAACTCCGATAAAAAAGACCATATTAAGAACGATGTCAGGCCACCAACAATAATCCACAAAAACCGTCTACCCAAATTACCAGCGTGCATTTCCTCTAGCGAAAAAAAGCCAAATATCGCCTTGCAAAAATTAAGAATCCGAACGTACATCAGTGAAATATTTTTCTTCTACTTATTAAAACAGAACGAGGGAAAAAGCTAAAAGTTAAGTGTTACCACGATTGTTCGCCTTAACTGCATTGCTAATAATTTCTCCCGCCACGCCTCGATCGGTCTGTGCTTTAGCGAATTGCTCGGTTGTGCCCATACCTGCCACGCGGCCATTTTCCATAATGATTACTCTATCTACCAACGATAACAACGACGTGCGGTGTGTAATCAAAATAAGCGTCGCATCAGGAAGTTCCTCTTTAAATCGCTTCACAAAAAGCTGTTCGGATCGCGAATCCATTGAGCTAGTAGGCTCATCTAAAATAATTATCTGTGGTCTTCTTGCCAAGGAGCGGGCCAGTGAAACGGCCTGACGTTGTCCTCCTGAAAGAGACTCGCCTCGCTCCTTCATAAGCATCTTGAAGCCATCAGGATGTTTGTCCGCAAAGTCACTCACACCTGCAATCTTGGCCGCGCGAAGAACATCTTCAGTTGAAACCTCTACGGCTCCCAACGATATATTACTTTCCAAGGTGCTGGACATCAACCAAACATCTTGCATTGAAATACCCAAATTTTCACGCAAATCTGCTGGGGCTATTTGTTTAATATCAATATTGTCTACCAATATTTTTCCATCTTGTGGCTCATAAAGACCCGCCAAAAGACGCCCTATGGTCGTCTTACCAGACCCTATATGACCCAAAATCGCAACCCGCTCACCAGCTTCAACCTTAAACGACACGTTTTGTATCACTGGTGATTGCTGATCAGGGTAGGAGAAGGTCACGTCTCTAAGCTCTACATCACCCTTAAATTTACGTCTGGGTAAAAAAGATTTCTCCTCTGGATGCTCCACAGGCTGTCCCATTAAATCAGAGAGCGCACCGTAACTGACACCGATCTGATTTAACCTCACCAAAATTTGTGTAAGTTGTGCAAATGGTGCCAAGGCCTTACCGGACAAAATGGTGCAAGCGATGATCGCCCCATAGCCAAACTCTCCGGTAGTAACCAAGACGGCGCCGACCGTAACAACGAACATTTGTACCAATTGCTGAACCGTTTGACTGATATTGGTTATGAAGTGCGTGTCAGTCTTCATCTGCTCTGAAACATCAGCCTGTCGCTCCAAAACTGCGCGCAGTCTACGACGCATAAACCCACCAGCGCCCACTAGCTTGAGCGTCTCCAGCCCTGTCAACGACTCAACCAATACCGAGTGCTTACTCTGGCCGTCTTCAAAGCTATGTTTTGCAAGTGCTTTTAGTCTCGGCTGTACGTAGACTGTCGCCGCTACCAAGATTAAGATTCCAGCGAGCACTGGCAAAACCATAAGGCCGCCAATGAGATACATCGCAAACAAAAAGACAAATGCAAACGGCACATCAATCATCGACACCAAGGTTGCGGATGCAAAGAACTCTCGAATATGCTCAAACTCTTTTAAAGTATTTGCCAAAGCACCAACAGAACCCTTACGCGATTCAAACTTAAGATCCAAAACACGACTGAACAAACGGTCTGCAAGGGTCAGGTCCGAGTCCACCCCCGCCACACTTAAAAACTTGTTGCGAATACTTCGTGTCAAATAGTCCACCAACAGCACCAACACCATCCCTGAGACCAGTACCAAAAGCGACGACATTGCATTTGAGGGAATGACGCGGTTATAAACGATCATTGAGAAAAGTGATGTTCCCAATGCAAATAAATTTGTTACCAACGATGCAATAGCTGCGTGTGTATATGAGCTTCTGTTTTTCCAAATCGTCGACCAGAACCAATGTTTCTCAACACCGGGAACAAACGCCAAATTTTCGGCTGTATTTCGCTTAATTTGAAAGAATGCACGATCCGTTTCCCCTCCTTCAAATTGCGAAAAATCGTCCAAATAAGTAAGAGAAAATTGATCCAATAAATTCAAACACTTTGTTTTTTTTATTGCATCATCCCAGGAAAGCATGAAAGCAGAATTAGAGCTCAAGGCAAGATAAAGGACCTCTTTTCCCAGGACTTTTTGAATTTCTGTGGATAGGTATTCCAGTGGGACGCTGCTAACACTTAGCCCTCTGGCCCCGAGAATATCAACCAACTCGGTCTCCGACCACTCGCTCTCATTAGAGACCTCTAAGGCTCTGATCTCCGCGGGGGTAACCGACTGTCCGAGCGCTGCGGTAACCACAGCGACCACATCGGCGAAAGAATAGCTATAAGTCTGCTTCACAAAATTACTCTGGTTTCGAGGCTTTTGCCAATTTCAGCAGCTGATTAGTATCGAAAAGTAGCTGATACTTTGATAAGGCCCTGTCAATGATACTGTCAATCAATTTTTGGCCAGAAGAATAAAGAGTTTCCTGCGCTCTAAGCAGCTCAAATAAACTGCTTCGACTAAACGCATAAAGGTCTTTGGTGATGGCATACGCGTCTTCCGCTCCTTTAAAAACCATCAGTCTAGAACGCAACGACGCCACTTGGCCATTGTATTCGGCAAGGGAGTCGCGAATTTTTTTTGTCATCTCTTGAGCAAGTCTTTCACGCTCCAGTCGAGCCTCCTCAACAGCTATATATGCCTGTTGGGACCTCGCATCCTCTGCGCCACCAGAGTAGATAGATCTGGCATATGTGATCATTAGGGTTCGGTCTTGTGAAGCTGAACTTCCCGCAAATGCAGCAGTCTGGTTGTATTTAAATTCGAGGTTAACTGTGCCATTTTTTGCGGCCTTTGTGGACTCGTAATTTTTTAAAGCCATTGAGACCTTTAGATCTGCCTCGATTAGCGCAGGGTGATCTTTTAAATAATCCTCCAGACCAGCATTAGAGACATCTTCTACTTCAGGCTCAGTCGGTAAGATGTAAGGCTGTGCCTCATCTAGATAAAACTCTCTGTACCGTGCTTGCGCCTGAGACAAGTTTTTTAAGCTACTGGAGAGTAGATCTAATCCATCAGCGACCTGTGTCTCAGCGCGAACCACATCCGCGATGCTACTTGCGCCTAACTCCGTACGTTCGCGTATGAAATTAACTAAAGCGCGGCGCGCTTGTAAGTTCTCACGCGCAAGACGCACCTGGATCAAGCTTCGCTGGGTTTCGTAAAATAACCGCACCGCAGTCAACAACAACTCGCTGCGCTGACGCTCTTCCGACTGTTTGCTAATAGAAATTTGGTCCAGTACGCTACCCCTTTGGACCTCGAGCGCACCAAAGTCAAACAATCGTTGCGTAACGTACAGGTATCCACCGCTGTAACCCCCAGAGGACGCTGTCGTCGTAGTGTAGGTTCGCCGCCCTGAGTTAACGCCACCATCAACCTGTGGGTAATACGCTGAATCTATTTCCGACAGTTTCGCATTTGCCTGTTTCTGGGACAAGGCCGTAATTTTAAACAATGGTGTTTGACCCACCGCGTCCATCGCACGGTCTATCATCGGTTCTCGGGGTAGTGTCTTCGTTGGGTCGTTGACCCCCTGGTTAAGGGAGTTCATAAGAACAATTAAGTCACGTCCAATGAGCTCAATGGGTGCAACGCGTGAATTTTCGCCCTGCCCGAACGCGGGCTTTAATACGATAGAGACTGCAAATGCAAGAGAAAACCAACGCGCGCGCGCCACAAAATATCGCATGGTTACTCTTAGATAGCGTCGAAGTCAGCATGTCGAATTTGAAACTCTGAATCGAATTGACGCATGAAAGAAATGTCAAAAACAACGGTCAAACCTTGCGCCTGATTGTTTAAATCAGGTTGCACATATACCGTTTGTTCTACCCGTCCATTTGCGGTCTCACTCACATCGCCAATTTCGACATACTCACTCACATCAGTGCCTTTATCAAAGCCAACCAGCGAAATGCGATCCCCTTCTTCTCGGTTGAAGTCTTCAATCCTGACAGAGTAGATGGTGTTTAACGTGTCGGTAATTTCTTCGGGGATAATGGCGTTTAAGTTGACAATCGTAAACTGATCAGCGCCACCGCCGCCCTCTAAAGAAACCTCATCGCCTGCGCCTCGCGCACTCTGAACAGTAGCAATAAGCACATCGGACCCCGAGTCACCCACCAGCCGGTCACTACCCCCCATACCACCGAACAAAACTGCATCACTGCTACTTGCAAGCAACACATCATCTGCGTCAGATCCTGAAAAACCGTGGAAATCTGTGCCGACAGTTGAGCGAGTCACATCGACCAGCTCACCCGACAGCCTGATCTCCAGTGCTTGAGTGAACTTTGCATCGGCAATAACACTCAACGTATCGCCGATATCATCAAAATTGTGTTCCGCTCCAAAAAAGTCATCTAGGGTGAATCCTGCATTATCAAAAGTGGGCGTCACGTTAGTCAGATCAACGCCATTTTTGTTGGCATAGCTCCACGCAGACGCCACGGCGATATCTGCAGATGGGACCTCTAAGCTCATCGCATTTATTCTTTGGACATTTGTATCGTAAGCTGGATCAAAAACCTCAAACTGAGAACCAAAATCACTGGCGAGCGCAAGCAACGGCATCAGTTCTGAGACTGCGTAATGGGAGCTATTTGCCAAAACAACCGCCAAACTTGCACTCCCGGACGACGTTAGCACCCAATCATCCGCAGACGCCATAGCCAATGTTTCACTGAGCGCAGATCCGGACACTGCCATCAAACTTGAAGCCGTTACGAAAGAAAAGGCTTCGAGTTTTGGGTCGTTACCGCGCACGATGATTTTGTCACCATCCTCAACGCTGAAGTCGTCGATCAGGTCAAAGCCCACTTCATCAGAGATTACAAAGTAATCCGCACCGGATCCGCCGTACAAAACGTCATCGCCTTCACCTCCCTCAAGGGTATCGTTGCCAGAGCCTCCGACCAAATAGTCGTCTCCTGCACGGCCTCGCAAGACCTGCGAAATTGTCGTGTCACCAACCCCGATGATCATGTCATCCGCATCGCTGCCGAGCACTAACTCGATACCATCAACGCTACTCGACTGCTCTAAACCCCCAGGCTTCACAAATGTATATTGGCCCTGGTTGAGATCAACAACAACCCTCTGCCCGGCCCCATCACTGATAGTCAGTCCTGAGAAGTCTAGCGTGTCACGCCCTATTCCCCCTTTAATTTCGACCAACTCTGGGGCACCACGCACCAAAATAACGTCGTCCCCCGCACCGCCATCTACAACCTTCTGACCTTGGGCGTGCACAAGAATCGCATCGTTGGCCTCTGAGCCATCCTGCCCAAACGTATAGGCTAGACCTGCAAATTTTGAGTATGTATAGCGTGCACCACTCAACTCATCGCCATCGACGTACCCATCTAAAACACCAAAACGCGCATCGATACGTGTAAACGTCGATGGATCAATGGTTACCGTCGCCTCATGCAGCTGGTCGTAGGTCAAGCGCACCACACCAATATCGCCCCCTAAAGCGGGCGTAGATGAATGCAAGAGCCCCGTTTCAGGCGTTACGTTGTTAAACGAAAACCCGGCTGGCACAACTAACTCAATGATCTGGTCCGACGTCATGTCAGAGCCACGCACCAAAGCGAGCAAGTCAACAGAGAACGGTTGTAACTTCCCTGCAATAACTCCGATATCAGACAATTTAAAGTCAGCATCAAACCCGACCACAGGAGGGCTTGGCATCCCCATGCTCTGCACATTGATTTGGTCGGTGTCGCTGATTTCTAGATTAGATGCGGCAAGGCCATCCGTGGTCTTGGCAATCACACTGATATCGTTTTTACCCACCAACGCTACATTGCTAGGCAATACCAAAGTCGCCGACGTTTCTACAAAGACAGCGCCATCGCCAGGTACTTCAATCTCGTAACGTTCAGCCGTACTATTCCATTGCGCAACAAAACTCGCCTCTGGCGCTAGTGCATCAGGTAAATAAAGCACTGTCCCGTTAATGATGGCATCGCCGACCAATACAGCGGAAACTGACTCCTTCGCATCGGCTGTATGAAAGCCACCCAGCGTCACAAACAAACTAACGCCGCTACTGGCACCTACCGTCATCTGAACTGGCGCATCCAGCAATGTAGAACGACTGTCGTCTTCGTAAATTTGTAGCAAGCTCTCGGCATCTGTGACTACGGGCAAGTCTGATACCGCAGCGACGTCGAGCTCCACAGCAATGGTTTCGATTTTTTTAGTCGCCCCTGGGTCCATGGACTCTACATTCAAACCCAAGCTTATAGCGCCGTTAGCATTATTGACTGTACGAAAAACCGTGCCATCCAAGTCGGCCGCATTTATTTTTTCATCGGGTCCAATACTTCTAAATTCCACATCCCCGAGACCTTTGATTTCGACAAGCGCGTTGGGGCTGACAGTGACTGCAACTACGGACTCGCTACTATCGCGAGCCACCAACAGATCCGAAAGCTTCCAGGTCGTTGCATCCTCCTCGGCAGCGGAAATCGTGGCCGCTTCAAATCCATCCGTGACAGGATTCACAGTGACGTTCAATACCTGCGCGCTCGTCTTAGAGACACTTGAATCGTTGAGCGTGTAGTTCGTCGTCGCCACCAGATTCAAAGTAAGTGAGCCTGAAAAATCGTCATCAACAGGAGTCAGCAGCAAACCCCTCGACAATTTCGAAGCCTGAATGGTAAAACCGCCGTTCACATTCGAAATGAGCGCATTGTCCACCACCGTGTGGAGCGTGAAATCCGTGTCCAAACCGTCTGGCACTGCAATAGTCACGAAGCTATCGGACGTATTGAGCTTGCTACCTACTTTTACCCCAATTGAGAGGGTAGCCGCCCCACCCTCGCTAAACGTCAGGCTATTTACAAACGCTCCACCGCTACCACCAACAATTACGGGCTCATAAAGCGGCGTGCTGCCGATGCTGACCGTTCGTGCCAAGCTACTAGACGCCGTGTTGGTAGTTACATCACGTTGATTATTGTCAAACGTCGCCGCAGTCATCTTCAGACTGAAATCACCCTGCGAATCATTTGTCGCTAATGTATAGCGTCCCAACTCAGAGAACTTAACATTAGAGAGCGTTACAGGCCCGACCTTGACATCGCCAACCGACACGTTATCTTTGTAGACCAAAAGAGAAGAACTATCTGCCAGTCCAGTCGCGTCAAGTGTTATTTCAATCGTCTCGTCACCATCTTTTGCAGACAGTGCGCTAACCATATCGCTAAGTGCGAAGGACTCACCTGAGTTTACCGACAGTCCACGTGCATCGAACGCAAGTAGATCTTGCGCAGCGGCCTGCACTGTCCCAGTTACCACAGCTGATAAACTTGTCGCTCTTGCCGTGACGTCGGCATTTTCAACAGACGTTGCCCTAGCGCTTAGGGTAAATTCGCCATCGTAGTACTCAGGCGTAACCAACTGGGCCGTCAATGTTTTTGTACTTGCAGCACCGTCCGTATCAATATCGAACAGTGATTTACTGATAACAGCGCTGTAAGTGTTAGCAACGCCAATGGTTTTGGTGAGAGATATCGTCTCAGAACCTACGATGAGCTGCGGAGCGGAAGATATTGTTGTCTCGACGTTGGACAACACGAGCTTCACCGTTACCGTGGAAATTGCTTCAGACCCATCGGTATCACGCAAAGCTGCACTCACCTTAAAGTCGGTAACTTTTGTAATTTCAGTTGCCGTAGAAAGAATCTCTATGCTTACATCGGGCGCTTGCGCCACAGGCTTCACCGTAATGGCAAATTGTGAGGTAACGGGAGTCTCTAGCGACTGGTCGCCGTCTTGCGTACTAGCACTCAGGCCAAATTTATAAGTCCCGCTGGCGTAAGCCGGCAGCTCTACCCAAATATCAGACGCATCGATGGCACCTTCAACCACGTATTTGCCATCGCTGAGGGCGAGCGACTCACCTTTAAACAAAAGTCGGGCCCCGGTCGGTAGGTTCGCTGGGGGAGTCACCGTCAAAGACACTACCTCGCCCGTGTCTCTCGGGGCTAAATACAAACCATCCAAAGAATACGTGACAGCCGCATCCGTCTCAACGGGTGTAGAGCTCAAAGCCTGCGAGTCGACCTCTAAACCATCCGCATCCAGCGTCAGCTTAGAAATTTGGTTGGAGCTTTTAAACTCAGGGCGATCCGCGACAGGCTCAATATCTAGAGCAACACCTCGTGAGACCGTGTACGAGTTAACCGAAAGATCGCTATCTGTGTAAACAACAGTCGCTCTGAACGACAAGTCAATAGGGCCTGAATAATTTTCAGCAGCGAACAAACGCAACTCAGACAAACTATCAGTTGATGTTGGATCCCAAAGCATCAACCAGGTGTCAGTGGTCTGCCCATCTAGGCGCGCACCCTGTGAAAGATTAAAGGTCGTTCCTGCCTGCTGCGCAGACACAGTCAACAATACGTTGGCTTCACCGCTGTTAATTTTTGCAGCAGCATCTTCGCTAAAATTACTGACCCAATCGACGTCACCACCCCACAGAACAGAAGCCAGGTTAAACCCGTCAGGGTCATCTTCCGTGCCTGCCAAAGCGGCATCGGCCAAAGATGACTCGTTCTGGGTTGTCGTTTTAAAAACCGGCAAGTAAACGTCGCTCAAGACCCCATCTGCCAATGACTTCTCTTCCCCGTCAGGATTCGTGTACTCGCCAGCCATCGCACCAGCGGGCAGGCCCCCAGCGATCACCGCCCCCGTCACAGGCTCGCGCTCGGCGTTGTCAGTGAGTTGGGACAGATCCAACTCAAAATTTGATACCGACCTTAATTCACCTCGATCGACCAAACCATCGGCATTTAGGTCAAACCACAAACGCGCATCTTTGCCGCTTTCAAGGAGTTCGGTCTCTGTTAGTTTTTCATCGTCACCCGCGAGTGATCTTAAGTCCGAAAGCGCATTGCTCGTTGGATCACGGTCACTATCAAGATACTCCGTAACCAGATAATCACCGTCTATCGAAACGCTTTCGTTAGCTAACAATGCCTGATCCAGCTCATCGTCTGCAAAGATCAGAAACGCATCGTCAGAACCTTCGGTCGTCCATGCCACGTTGTCCTTACTGCCGTTGCCATCGAGGTCAAACGCCACCGGGCCTGCTTGCAACACAAGTCCATCACCCTCAGTATCGATCATCACGGGATCAAGGGCATCAGCGGGGACAGTGAAACCAGCAACATAGGTCCCGTCGAACGTAACCGCAATGGCGTCCGTGCTCGCATTGGTTAAGCCCAGGGAATCGACAGCGAAGGCTGTTACATCAAACGGAGTCTGAGACAGCGTGTAATCCGCAGGTAGCACCATGCGGATGATATCGTCAGGTTCACCAAGGCCAGCCAAGTCAAACACCCAAACACCTTCAACCTCTGCAGGTGCGCCGATGGGTGTTGTTGTGACCTCGCTGGTTTCAGCGTCAGTTGAAACACAGTAAAACTTTGCCGGCACTGCCGCCAACGCCGGGACACCTGTCATCAATATTGTGACTTGATCGTCAGCTTGGTAATCCACATTAATTGTGAACTCCAACACGTGCGCCACGCCGTCTGTATCAGTTACGCTTCTGTAGGCCACGTCTCCAAGCGTGACCACTGGTTCACGCGCTGGCTGCAAAAACTCAACCTCAAGTTCACCTCGGGTAAAGGCCCACGATGCGTCTGTACTGATCCAGCTGTCGTCCGCAATAGGTTTGCTAGATACCCAGACCGCAGCATCCTGTGCGGTTGGTTCTGAGTCGAGCCCTTCAATACTTAACGCATCGACATAAAAGGTGCCGCTAAAACTATTGGAAACATCCGGGTCAGCGTCCCCAGGCCTGGAAATCAGCAAGTCAGACAGCGCAAGGGCAGACACAAAATAGGCGCCATTGGTCTCGTCAAAATAGCCATCTGTTAGATCGGTAACACCGGAAAACTGAAACTCAGCCAAATCGACGTCGGTCACGTTGCCGGCATCATCCTTAGTCGTTGCACTCAGTCGGAACCACAAGGACTCTGAGCCGTCCGTATCCTGAAGATAGGCGTTAGCAGGAATTGAAAGCGTTGTCTTTTCAAGAAGCTCCTCGGTCAATCCATCAACGTTGACTAGACCACGAACCCGACTATCTAACGACAAGAAAGGGGCGTCGGCTACAGCATCGAAGCGCACATCCACGTCACCACCAAAGCTAGACTCGAAGCCCGATTCATCCCCATACTCAGAGACCGAAACGGTACCCGGCTCTTGCGTATAAGCGAACAAAGTAAATGTTGTTGAGTCAAGAGAAGCATTTCCACTCAGCTGGATTGAAGCACCTAGTGCCTCTGTCGCCGTCAAAATGACATCGTCACCAGATACACGTCCAATATCTTCATACGTCGTACCGTCAATTAGACGGGATCCGCTCGGCAACCCACGAAGCACGAAGTAAAGCGTTTCGCTGTCGTCAATTTTTTGCGCCAGCGAAGTGCCTTGCGTGTCAAAAAATAAATCTGAAACAGACAGGATCGTATCCTCTAAACCAACCCTCTCGCTGGTATCAGAGATCGTGTAATTGACACCATCAGCTAGGCCTTCAAAAGTAAATCCGAGGCTTTTTTCGACCGAGCTCAACTCAACGCCTTCGGTATCAAGCGCGCGCACCACAACGTTAGCGGTGACGGACTCACCGGACAACGTGCTGAAGTTCTCTGGAGGCTTAACTTGTATACCGTCTAAAAAATGTAACGGCCCACTTACCTCATCGGCCTGGTCGGTTGATGAGAGCAGCACATAAGTCGCAAGACCGCTAGCATTGTCTACACTTTCTGGAAAAATAGCAGCGTCGTTGACGTCGAGCAGAGAAAAGTTTGCATCAATCTGGACAGTCACCTCGACACGCGCGCCATCGCTAACGCTAACCACTTGCAACTGACCTAACGAGGTCGCCAAGTCTTCCTCCGATGCCGTCGATTCATCGGCAACCACTACCAAGCCATAAGCACCGCCGATATCAAACTTCAGAGACACCGATCCGTCGCTGACCTCTGTGGTGGAGCCGACTTCGCGATTCACAACCGTGAAAGTAATAGCGTCTTCTGAAAGTCCATAGGCGCTATCCACCAGTGACTCACTAGCTACAAATTCAAGCACAAAAGGCTGTCCGCGCTGATCAGATGGCTCGTCAACGCGTAATGTACCCAGGGTAAGGCTATCGGTAATTTCAAGCGGGTCCCCGCCCTCGAATGTGACCCAAACCTGCTCAATGCCAGTCGGTAAGTTGGCGATCTCAACCCAACGCTCTTCCGTTAGATCTCCACCATCCAGACGCAGGCGCAATACTTGATTAGCGCTCGGGTCAGTGACCAAGGGGGCGATTGCATCCAAGCCAAACTCGACTAAGCTGCCTGACGTGCCGATACCGTACAGTAACGTTGGCGTATCGCCCTCTGCAGACCCAAGCACGTCCATCGCATCGGCGCCGGAATTCGTTGAGGCCACGTAGTCGTTTATGCTTTGTGTCAGCCGATAGTTGAACGTGAAGCTGCCCTTAAAGCCATCGGGCAGCGTTACATTGGCGGCGGACAGGACCTCTTGCAACGTCATCCCTGTTGGCAGCGCCAGACCTTCGCCCACGCCTAACCTCATATCGACCTGGACGGGGTTCCCGTCAGCCCCTAAAAATTCCAAAACGAATCCAGAGCTTTGCTTCGGATTCACAGCAAGGTTGCCGTCTGCGTCCTTCATAGACGTCAGAGCTACCACCATTCGCTGCGTGACCCCTTCACTAAGATCGCCGACCAACGAGACCCTGTCAGCAATAGAAAAACTGCCAAGACTAACATCGCCATCAGCATCAACAGTTTGCTCTATCACGGAGTCAGCGGCATCAGACAACAGTGAGAGCGTCTGAACGGATGGCTCACCGGTTAAGCGCACGATGCCGACCGATTGCGCGCTACCGTTACTCACCACATAACGTAGGTTGGCTTGCACGCCAGCGAGTGAGTCGTCCAATGTGACGGAGATCGTCCCGTCGTCGTTCAAGAAAGCATCCAACACATCGCTCGGCGCCGCTGTTTGCAAGCTAATCTGCGAGACCTCAACACCATCAGCACGTCGAATTTGAATTAGACCAGCCGTGTCCTCGGATTCGACTATAGCGATTCGGTCGCTTTGCAGTGCTGCTGATGCCGCCAACTTCGCGGTGAGGTTAGACAACATCACCTCGGCATCGGCGTCCAGGTCACTCGCCTCTACCCTAACCTGCACAACCAGACCGTCCACCTTCAGCTTTAGGTAACTACCTTCCGCAAGGGAGCCGATTTGGTTGACGGGCAGGACAAGTCTAAAAAATACATCCTTCACGCCACTAGGACGCAGTACCTCCAATTTAGTACCCAGGCCATGCGTCGTCCAAGTCAGGCCAAACGGCTCAACTGAAACAATGCTCAATGTGCCGGTACTCAAGTTTCGGTCGTTCGACAATAAACTCGATGAATTGATCGTTTGTTCACTACCAACTGTCAAGCTTAGCTCATCAACGCCCGCAATAATTCCCCTACCAGCTGCATCTTGTGCTGCGATGGCTGTTTGGTAGTCAGTGGCAAAATTTGCTTTAACCAACGCAGCGGAGGCGTACTTCCCCAATTTGTCGGCAAGCTCGGTTTTAACTGACGCGGCGTCACTCAACATGCCGATCGACTTAAACTGTGTTACCAAGTCATTTTGTGAGACCAACGTCGCTGCGCGAGCACTGGTACTTAAGGCATTGGCCGAATCCGTCAAGAACTCACCAATCGCTGCGTTAACACCCTTGATCGCTTGGGCCGCGGAAAGGGCCAGCTCGGTGTCGAAATCTGGTAAGACGGTCGAGATGACCGACTGCATCACGCTATCATCGCCGCCATCGGTACCGACAAAATTTTCGATACCGGCACTTGAGATGGCCGTTATCGTATCAGCCAAGGTGTCCGTGGAGGACCCGGACAAATTAGCGATAGCGTTGATCGAGGCAAAGAGTTGCTGCGCTTGTAGCAACACGCTACCGGCTTCGGTCTCCCCGCCCGCTGCCGCGCTCAAGATCGCAACTGGGTCGTAGCTACTCAAGTCCACATCCGAGCCAGAAAGCCCCAAAGCAGTCTTCACTGCCTCCTCGCTAATGCCCTGTGACATCAACAACGTGAGCGGCGTAATCATCGCGGCAGTTGTATCTGTAACGGTTGTTGATGTCGCCATCATCCCGACGCTACCGCCCGTATTCACATCAATACCGTCATCCAGCAATACGATTTGACCGATACCCGCTACGACACCGTCAAGGTAGTAAACCCCATCGTCATCGGTTGTCGTCCATATTTCATCGGTATCTAAAGTGAAGTTGCCGTTGACGTCCCAAAACACCGTGGCGCCACTCACATAGCCATCAATCGCAATACCGCCGAAACCGCTGCTGCTACTAGCAACAACACTACCACCACCACCACCACCACCAGCGATCGGTGGAACGAAGAAACCACCTTCCACATCCTCTGCGGTCACTTGCTGGTAGTCGATTTCCGCGAACTCGGTTCCGTCCAGCTTGCTCGGGTCGACTCGGGCCATCACGTCAGAAATTTCTTCCTTGAACAGCCCTCGAACCATCTCTAGCAATTTTTCGCCTGATAAATCCAGGGCCTCTAGTCGATTACCTGCCACGTCAGGCTCTGATTGAATTTGAAGCTGTGGCGCAATCGTTGCCACACGGTAGCCCTCCGGGTCGTTCAAGCCACCGGCTGCATTCCCGCGATCCAACAACTGTTCAACAGCCTCACCACTAACGTCAATGGCATCGGTCTCAGCCGACACATTCTCTCGCAGCATCGAGCGGGAGAAGTTGGGCAGATTGGCAGAAAACTTCCATCCACCCACCGACGGATCAGCACCCCAGTCAATATCGTTGGGCTTATCTGCGCCAAGCTCTGCCCCAAATCGGACTCGACCAATACCACGCTCCATCTCTCGGAACATCTGACCTGCCATAGCCGTTAGTGCCACCAACTCGGCACTGCTACCCTCGCTCAGACCCAACAGGGCCTGCGTCGCATCCGCACTGGCCCCCTTATCTGCCTCCTGACTAACACGCTCCTGCGTCTCGGCCGCATTGGCTCGCTCGTTGACGAGCACCATCAGGGCCCCCAGCACAGCCATATCAACCGCATTGAAAGAGGTGGACGCCTTGATACGACGTCGCACCCTTTGCTTGCGACTTGCAGTTTGGCTTTTACTAGAGCCGCTTGGAGCGTTATTTTTTGTCATAGCTACCTGAATAAGTTAGTCAATCTTAAAAATCAAGATTCCCACTTAATTCTGTCTGACAGGAGAGTCTGCGAATCGATGTTGCCGCCATCCTGGAAGAACAAGTTCAGCACCAAGTCGTCAGAGGTGTTTTGCGCCGTTCCGTTGTCGTGGGACGCCACAGCTTTAAACACCGTGTCTCCACCGGCAAGAACCACCGCTTCGGCGTTCTGAGCTAATGTCCAGCCCGCACTGTCACCCGAAATGGTGACGTTTTCGTCGCCGTCCATGCCATAGATCCAGACATCTTGGTCATCGCGAGCCATCTCAAAGGTTTGACCGTTTGCAACCACCTCTTGTCGCTGTGATGCATCGGTTGGGGCCTCCACTCGGAACGCATCCGAATCGTTGGCCTCATTACCCACCAAAATAGAGTCTCGGTCAGCTTGCGCCTCAACGATGTCTCCGCCAGCTGCTGTTGTACCCAACACATCGCCGAAGTAGTAGGTCTTAACCAAAGCCTCAAGCGGATCTGAGAACTCAGATCCGATTTGCAGCTTTTCGACCTTGTACACGTCACTTTGGGTCAACGAGAACTGGTTAAACACCTCAACAGA
This sequence comes from Gammaproteobacteria bacterium UBA4475, assembly GCA_002389265.1. Lineage (GTDB taxonomy): Bacteria > Pseudomonadota > Gammaproteobacteria > Pseudomonadales > Azotimanducaceae > UBA4582. Next base: position 2,111 of record DGOD01000012.1, on the reverse strand, counting down.
GCCAGTCGCGAAAGGCGTTTCATTCGAACCGACTTGATCGGCACGGAACTGCTCGAAGTCAATGCTCAACGAACGGTCCGTACCCTCAGCCGCCAGGGTGCCGCGTGAAATGTTAACCAAGTCACCCAAGTCTCGCGCGCCTTCGATAAGGATCGCATCCTCCTCAGCACCACCGCGTGCACGACCAAGATCGTTAATGGTCTGTGTACCCAGGTCACCGCCCGAACCCAAAATGCGGGCCTCATAACGATCACTCCCTAAGCCACCAACCATCAAGTTATCAGCGTCAGTCATCACAAACACATCACCGCTGCGAGCACCCACGATGGTCTCAGCGGACGTAGTGTCCAACATAGCCAGATTTTCCAACTCAAGTGCAGCGGCTAGGGTCACGGCCCCATTAACGAAGTTTATCGATCCACCAGTCAAGTCGATATCTTTGATCGTGAAACCATCCAATCCAGCTAACGGATCGGAGGCCCAATCAAAGTTAACAGTCGAGACCTCGACACCACCCACCATCAGCGCAAGGGTCCAAGACACACCACCAGCAATGACTGGAGTCGTATTAACGGTCAAGTCAAAGCTGTATGTCAGACCAGTATCGGGGATGGCGCTCTCGGCTGACAATAGTGCCGCCAACTCGGTCTTAGTGAAGGCAAACTCTATACGGTCAAGCGTATGGTCTCCCACACGCGCAGCATTCGATGTCAGCCAGCCAGAGATATCAAAATCACGAATTGAGTTGGTAGCACCCAATGTCATGACAAACGTATCCCGCCCAGTGCCGTTGTAATAGATTTCGTCAAACACGACCTTGCCGCCGTCATCCACTAACGTAGCACTTGAGGCACCACCGTAAAGCACGTTATCGCCTGCGCCGCCGATCAGGGTGTCATCGCCCTTACCGCCGTCAACGATGTCATCACCATCGCCTGCATTAATAACGTTGTCGACATCGCTACCCATCAAGATATCGCTGTAACCAGTACCCAGCAGGTTCTCAATGTCCGTCACCTCAACCCAGCTGTTATCGCTGACTGCCAGACCAGACACCCAGTTTTGGGCGTTCGCGGAGTCTTCGATAACAACCTGTTCACCAAGGCTAACAACCGCACCGCCCGCGCTAAGAATACTCAACTCGAAACTCGTCTCAGCCTGAGCACCTTCAAGTATGACTGAACCTTGCTCAGAAGCAGTTAGCGTCAAGCCCTGTAGGTCGCCCTTCACCTCATCGATTGAGTCATCCTTCGCCGCCACCATTTGCGCCGACAAGGCAGAGACCATACCAACCAGGGTTGCCGTGTCCGTGCTTGCCTGTGCCACGAAGGTTCGACCTCCCACGTTTAGCACCGCTAAGTCACCGCTTGAAACAGTCAAATTAGCGAGTGACAACGCCTTACCTGAAGCGGGTTGTTGTGCCGCCGCTTCGGCACGCTGTACCTGAGCCGCAGTCCCATCGCCCGTTGCGCGCGACAGATCCAGGGTATCGATACCCTCCCCACCATCTATGACGTCGTAACCTGTGCCGGAACTAAAGGTCTCGTCAAGATCTGAACCGAACAAACGGTCATCGCCTGCACCAGTAACGAACGTATCAAAGCCAACGTTGGAGGCGCTATCTACGTGCCCACCACCTTCTCCCGACACCAAAACCTCACCAGACATCGCAGAAACGGTTACGTCACCGTTCAGATGGCTCAGGTCCAGCGTTGTGCTACCACTTACGGGTGTTGTCGGTGCACCACTACTGCCCAAGCCAGAGATTGCGCTTAGCACCTCACTGCTAAAGCTCACAGACGTTACTGTCGTTTCATTCCCAGCCGCGTCAGTTTGGGTAGCAGTAATTTGCTTTCCACCACCATAGCCAATGTGCTCGACATCAGCGTTGTCAAGCGTTAGCTCCCACTTGTCGTCGATCGTAACCGAGGCGGTACCTAGCTCAGTACTGCCATACTTGACGGTAACGGGACCGTCAGCCGCTTCCGCAGTTCCCTTGACGAGCAAACCACCTGCAAGCGTGGTCGACACAATACCAGCAGCACCGACAGACGTAATCGCAACATCAGGGTTCTCGGTATCCACATCCAACGTAACGCTTGCACTCGTTG
>DGOD01000233.1:1272-3460 GCA_002389265.1 Gammaproteobacteria bacterium UBA4475 | reverse complement strand
ATTCTCATTCGAATCCTACTGAGTTGCGCTCGGGCAACTCTCTCAATCTCATCGATCGAGGGGGCGTATTATACGTCCTTACGGACAACTTGCAAGCTCTCATTCGAGATTTCAGAGAATTTAAAGACTGCCTAAATTCTTCCTGCCTTACAAGGCTAACCTCACCTCTCAATCCGCTTAACGACTCGAATCGAGGGAGGGCATAGTACGCCCTGTGGCGCATCATGCAACCGTTTTCTTCACAAAGTCTCAATAAACTTTGGGGCCGGCACTCCTCACCGGCGCATACCTCAGCGGAGCACATTGCCAGACCCAACTTCAGCGCTACAGGAATTCCTGGTTAGTCTCGCGGCTATTCGCCGAAGGGAGCTGCTTGCAACGCTAAGAAGCTACTTCTGCGCGACCCATTTTGGATCGCCGTTGTCGCCATTTGAATACGCGATAACCCATCAACAGCAAAAACACGACGCTGTAGATGAAGGGCTCGGCATAATCACTGCGGGTGAGCCAGAACAAATGCGTGAGTTGCAGAACCGCTACCGGATAGACCAATTGATGAAGTAACCGCCAACGGCGCTTCATCAAACGCATCATTAAGCGATTAGAAGTGAGCGCCAACGGCACCAGACCGCATAACGCCGTGAAGCCGACCAATATATAGGGCCGCTTCAGGATCTCGGTACCCAGTTCGTTAAATTCGAACTCGAGGATGAGCGCCAAATAGGTCGTGAAATGCGCTAACGCATAGGTAAAGGCAAACAATCCCAGCATGCGCCTGACTCGAGCAAGCTCAACCCAACCCAGCAACTGCCGAAGCGGCGTGACTGCCAGCGTGAGTAACATGAACCTTAGAGCCCAATCACCATTGAATTGCACAATGGTCTTCGCGGGATCGGCACCCATGCCACTTGGTTGACCGTTAACCACCAGGTAGACCTGCCCTAGGAGGTACGCCAGCGGCAGCAAACCGAGACAAAACACCAGCGGCTTAAGCGTCGAGGAAAACCTAGTAGTCATTGCGGAGATTCATACCCGCATAAAGATGGGCGACTTCATCCCCATAACCATTGAACATCAGGGTTGGCCGTCTGTTCGGTGAAAACAATGATGTTGGCAGCCGCCGCTCACTGGCCTGACTCCAACGCGGATGACTGACCTGCGGATTCACATTCGCATAAAAGCCATACTCCTTCGGGTTACTGCGTTCCCAGGAGCTCACGGGGCGGTACTCCAAAAACTCGATTTTCACGATAGATTTAATGCTTTTGAAGCCGTACTTCCAGGGCAGCACGAGTCGTAATGGCGCGCCATTTTGTGGCGGCATCGCGTTACCATAGAGACCAACCCCAACAAAGGCCAACTCGTTCATCGCCTCGTCAATCCGCAATCCTTCTCGGTAGGGGTAGTCCAGCGCTGCAAATCGTGACCGCTGGCCTGGCATTTGCTTAGGATCAAACAAGGTCTCGAAACGCACATACTTCGCTTTTGAAGTGGGCTTGAAACGCTTGATCAAGTCAGCCAGCGGGAAGCCTATCCAAGGAACAACCATTGACCAGGCCTCGACACAACGGAGCCGATAGATCCGCTCTTCGAGATCATGGGGCTTCAGAATGTCTTCCAGGTTAAAGGATCCGGTGATATCCGCCTGACCCGCAATCTCTACCTGCCAAGGGTCGGTCCTAAAATCACTCGCGTTCTCGGCAGGATCCCCTTTGTCCGTACCAAATTCATAAAAGTTATTATAGGTCGTTACAATATCCCAGGGCGTGCTTGGCTCTTGCGCCAGATGGCGGCTCGGCCGAGCCCGCGAGACTTTTTGACGCAACCAGTCTGGCGCCAACATCGACGCTTGCCGGTCGCCTGTATAACGCGCGATGTCTCTGATTGGCAGGTCCGCATCTAGTGCGGCCATGCCCATACCCGGCAGCAGCATTGCGCCCAATCCGAGACCCGCACCCCGAATGAATGTCCGCCGCTGCAGATAAACGGCTTCCGGGGTGATTTCAGAGGGTCTGAAGGCGTCCGGCTTTTTGATCAACATACATCATGGTCCCATTCTAAGATTGTCCGGCGCGCCTGCCGGCCGCCAGCAACAAGATACCCAAAAAACGTCTCGAAGTTTGATCTATTCGGACCGACGGGCAACTGCCCCGTGACGGGTTGCCAATACCTAAACCGGCTTTTGCGG
>DGOD01000233.1:0-1195 GCA_002389265.1 Gammaproteobacteria bacterium UBA4475 | reverse complement strand
GGTACGCGGTGCATGTCGATCTGCTTCGGGCTGTAGTACCGAAAATTGCTGACCATCAGTGCGGCAGCCCCCACTGTCAGCGCCGCCATCGGAATCGCCAGCGGCAGGGTTACCGTACTGGCGATGTTATCCGTCCAGAGCCAGACCGAGGTCGCCAAGAGCCCAGCCGCCATGGGACTGGCGAGACCCACAAAAGCGGTATTGTCCGGCTTAGCATTAAATCTAGCGAGCCGCAGTGCAGCACAAGCCATATACAAGAAGGCGGCCATCCAGCCAAACTTGCCAAGGTCTGATAACACCCAGCTAAACATCATCACCGCAGGCGCAACACCAAAAGCAACCAGATCTGAAAGACTGTCGTACTGCACGCCAAACTCGCTCTGCGTATTGGTCAGGCGAGCGATACGACCATCAAGAGCATCCAGAACCCCTGCGACGATAATCGCAATCGCCGCATTTTCAAGCGCGCCGCTCATAGCCGAAATAATGGCGTAAAATCCTGAAAATAGCGCGCCGGTGGTAATCAGGTTGGGTAGAAGATAAATGCCGCGGCGCAATCCAGCCCGCTCCTCAGATCGATCTGCCATCGAGGTTACTTTAGGATCCTGGCTTTCTTGCTGCTCTTCCATTGAACCTACCTCATCAACTATCGAGAGTCATCACTATAATCAGACGTCATGGTTGCTAGACCGCGAGAATCTTCTCGCCGCGGGCAACACCTGACACACCTGATCTTACCACTTCCAGGACAACAGATTCAGACATGGCGCGGAGGAACGCATCTAGCTTGTCCGAAGTCCCCACCAACTGAATGGTATAGGCATTGTGCGTTACATCCACAATCTGACCGCGGAATATGTCAGAAGTGCGTTTGACTTCCGCCCGCTGAGCACCGGTGGCCTTGACCTTAATCAGCATCAGTTCACGCTCTATATGCTCACCTTCGGTCAAATCAACCAGCTTAACCACTTCTATCAACTTATTGAGCTGCTTGGTAATTTGCTCAACCTGGGTATCGCTGGCCGATGTGGTCAAGGTCAAACGTGACAACGTCTCATCTTCCGTTGGCGCGACGGTCAGAGTCTCAATATTGTAATTACGTTGAGCAAAAAGACCGACCACCCGCGACAGTGCACCGGCTTCATTCTCCAAAAGTACCGAAATAATTCTGCGCATCAGGTTCGCACCCCCTTTT
>DGOD01000075.1 GCA_002389265.1 Gammaproteobacteria bacterium UBA4475 | reverse complement strand
TGTGCTTTTTTGTTTGGGTATTTTACTGTGGCTTCAATCAAAGCTTGATCAAAGGTTGCACCTTTAATTGCTCGAATTACAATTACGCGAATTACGCGCCTTAGCCTACATTTTCAGAGTTCAAGCCAACGACATTTCTTGAGGCTGCTGGCCGAACAACCGACGACAGGCTGACGCATAGTCAGAATCGTTGATCCAGTTACTGGGACGACTACGGGCGGGTATGCCATCACAGGACAGGAAATCCGGGTTGAAAGGCACCAAATCAGCTGACAGCTCACCTTTTTCATCGACGATTCGATCTGACATGGGAATAAATATTTTCATAGTATGTCTCGTCTTCTCACATTGTAATGACTAGTTATGGTTAGTTGATAGCAGCTAGTGTTTTCGCCTTGCGAAGCCTATTCAAACATAAAAGGGACCTAGTACTGCGGAAGAAAAAGTGAAAGACCGGCCGAATATCATGGAGAAACCATGAACGCTATCGCCGCGGCAATTTCTGACCAATCACGAGAATCAGCTCCACTCCACTGGAACTTCATGGCAACGACGAAAATCAGGGAAATACTTCCTGATTTTGATGTCATACAATATGACGACCATCTACTTTAAGGAACTCTCATGGCCAAGCGCATCGTCATAGTCGAGGATGATCCTGACCAACGCAGCAATTATGTCGATGCCATCACCAAAAAAGGCTACGAGGTCACGGCGTACAGCAACCGGCGAGAAGCCTTAAGCGGCTTTGAGCGCGAACTACCAGATCTTGCCATCCTCGACATCATACTGGGTGATGAAGTTGATGCCGGCTTTGAAATTTGCCGCGATTTGCTCTCGCGATCAGCGTCATTGCCCGTCATCTTCTTGACCGAAAGAATCGACGAAATCGATAAAATCAGCGGCCTGCGTCTTGGCGCATGGGACTATTTACCGAAACCCATCTCCTTGGACTATCTGGCAGAGCGCATCAGCTCCCTACTTCGCATCCATGAAGCCAGGGGACAATCTAGCCAGGGCTCTTCCACCGCAAAGATGGTTGGCGACATGTCCATTGACCAGGAAGCGCTACTCGTCTCCTGGAAGGACCAGCCCATCAATCTTTCAGGCACTGAATTTCGAATGCTCGCCAAACTGGTTCGAGTTCCGGGTCACGCCGTGTCGTACGATACATTGATGAATGCGACGATGCAGAGCCTGGTGACTAACAATACGATTAACACGCATATGCGCAATATTCGAAAGAAGTTCGAAAACATTGATCCTGAATTTAATTGCATCAAAAGCGAGTATGGCTTCGGCTATCGCTGGTCGGCGAAATAGCCATCGTGCGGTGTAAATTCGCGAGAGGCCAGAGATGACGATGACGGTATTCCGCGGGCCGCGGCTGGCGACAAAACTATTTTTCCTGATGAGCATGGCGCTGGTGGTCATTCCCTGGTTCAGCTATTTGTATTTGAAAGAGATGGAAGGTTTTTTGGTCGACGGTCAGGCCAATGCCCAGCTACTGACTGCCGAGGGCATTTCGACATTACTCAACGGTCGACCCGACCTGTTCTACGAATTACCCCTCTCACCTGAAGGCTACGAGCAACTTTATGCCCACCCCCTCACTACGCCCATCCGTATCGACGGCAAGAACAATGATTGGGAGGAGGTGCTCGATTACAACGTCAGCTTTGGCTCTCAAGAGCCAGCCGAAAGTAGCGCCGCCGGACCTAATCAATTTCATTTAGTGCTTGGCGAACACAACGACCAAGTCTACGCCTTGATACAGGTGAAAGACGATACGTTGGTGTTTCGCGACCGTAACATCCTTCGCCTCGATCTCTCAGATCACATTCGCATTACGTTTACCGGCCAGGCGGGGGAGATCAGAAATCTCGTTATTACAATGACAGAGCCTGGGGTGACAACGGCCTACACCATGGATGACGACTGGCGCTATGCGATTCAAGGCGTCGCCGAAAATCGAGTCCAGGGTTTCATGACAGAGACGCCCGATGGCTACGCTGTTGAATTCAGAATGCCGCTAGTGCTACTTGGCTCGACCAAACACTTCGGCCTCGCTGTCGTTGACGTTGACAGTACCGAAACACGCGCGATCCAATCTATCACGGGCACTTTGCCGTCGGCCGGTCGCGAGGCGTTCGGCCTGGTCTTGCTAAAGTCACCGGAAGTGTTGCGGATCATCGAAGGACTCGGTTACTCCGGCGCTAATATTCAGGTGATTGATGCCCAACGTCGAGTCAGAGCCGAGGTGGGCTCCTATAGCGCTCAACCCAGCCAGGATCCCACATCTATACCCAGCGCCTGGTATTCAAAAGTCTCCGCGGCGATGAGCCAGATACCCGACAGACTCTATCGACTGATCGACGTCGGCCTGCGAGATGAATCCGACACCCCCGAGGACGGCGTGATTCGCGAATCGCTGGCAGGCAGACCCAGCTTTCAACGCCACTACACTCAGGAAGAAGGTGAGACTATCATCGCCGCCTACCCGATTATTGCCCAGGACACAACCATCGGCACTGTCGTATTAAAACAAAATACGGACCGCATTCTTGAGTTACGCCGGGACGGACTGGGCCGTATCGTCAACTTTTCAGTCATCTCCCTCTTTATTTTCGCCGCCTTGATTCTCGCGTTCTCTGTACGTCTGGCAAGACGGATTCGCAAACTCGGCGCCGAGGCCACCAGCGCAATCGATAAATACGGGCGCTTAAAAACCAACCAATTACGCAGTGAAACCAATGCTGGTGACGAAATAGGCGATCTGGCCCGAGGCATTTCCAGCATGCTGGCCCGTCTGCACCAGCACAATCAGTTTCTCGAAAATATGCCTCGAACCTTACGTCACGAGATCAACAACCCACTGAACACCCTGAGCACCTCACTGCAGAATCTGGAATCGGAAACCTCTGAGTCTGGCAGGCAAAAGTATTTAGAGAGCGCCAAACGGGGGGTCCAGCGCATTAGCATGATCGTCCAGAATTTAGCGGATGCAGCGAACCTTGAGGATGCCTTGGACGCCGAGGAGTTTGAGGTAATTGACATCCACCAACTCGTTGAGAGCTATCTGAGCAATTGCCGGACCTCTCACCCCGATAGAGTCTTCGAGTATCGTGGCACCCAGCGCGAGGTGCTGAGCGAAGTATCCGATTACCGTATTGAGCAACTTCTGGACAAACTGATCGACAATGCCATCGACTTCTCAGCAGTCAATAGTACGATCACGGTTGGCATGACCACCGATGCCACCTCTTTGACGCTGTTTGTCACCAATCATGGGCCACTGATCCCGACCAATATGCTCGACAATATCTTCGACTCTATGGTGTCTGCACGTGTATCAAACTCAGATAATCGACTCCATTTCGGCATTGGTTTGTATGTGGTCAGAATCATCGCGGAACACCATGGCGGCACCGTGAAAGCGGCCAATCTGCAGAACGGTAATGGCGTCACCATTCAGGTGACCTTGCCACTTTACAAGCGCCAAAGTCATGCTGACATGCCTTTATAACCGTCGAATTGATACCCCGCAGCCCCTACTTACCACTAGAGCCGTCTGTCCTCGCTACAAGAACAATACCTGGCCTCACCCACCTAACGACAAGCAAGCGCCAAGAAACCTATATCGATATTTTTCAATATAGGTTTGACTGACTTGAGATTCTTGATACTATATCCATCTAATTTGATATAGATACCCCATGAGCGCCCTCACGCCCACCCAAACTCTTGTTGATTCCACCCTGCTGTTGAGTTTTTGCAAAGCAACTGCGGAAGGTCTGCGCCTGGATATTCTCAGGGTATTGAGCGCCGAGTCATTTGGCGTGCTAGAACTCTGCCATATCTTCGCCACTCCGCAGTCGGGCATGAGCCATCACCTTAAGGTGCTCGCCAATACCGGCCTGGTCGCTACCCGACGTGAGGGGAACTCAATTTTCTACCGCCGCGCAATTATCGCCAATGACAACCCTTTAAGCGACATGACGAACACGCTATACGCCACCATCGACCGGATCGCGTTGTCGGCAGAGGTCTATGATCGAGCAGTAGAGATCCATACTGAGCGCGCCCGTCGATCGCGTGAGTTTTTCAGCCGTAACGCCGAAGGGCTGCGTCAACATCAGAACCAGATTGCCGAATTTGAACACTATGCCAGCAGCATCGGTGACCTGCTCGACAACGAGCATATCCTCAAGTCTAGCCGCGTACTTGAGGTCGGGCCTGGCGATTCCGAATTGATTAACTCCCTCGCGACCCGTTTCGAGCACATCACAGCGATTGATAACTCGGCGAACATGCTGGACCGCGCCCAAGCCGTAATCAAAAAGCAGCTACGAGACAAGGTAACGTTTTTACACGCCGACATCGATCAGATCACCCAGGCCAATACCCAGGGCAAACACTTTGAGCTCATAGTGCTGAACATGGTGTTACACCATATGGCGTCGCCTGCCGCACTGTTTGCCAGTGCGCGCAAATTACTTGCGCCTGGCGGCTGCCTGCTGATAGTAGACTTATGTCCGCACGATCAGGACTGGGCTCGAGACACCTGCGGCGACCTTTGGCTCGGCTTCGAACCGAGCGATCTCGATGCCTGGGCTCAAGACGTGAATCTTACCCGAGGCCAGGGCATTTACCTTGGTCTCAAAAACGGTTTTCAAATACAGGCTCGCCTGTTCCATCAACCCACAACCCCCGTGACCCTAAACAACAGTGAGGCAATATGACTAATCCTGATTATAAAGTGGCCGACATCGGCCTTGCGGCCTTTGGCCACGCCGAAATCGCCCTGGCCGAGGCCGAAATGCCCGCGCTGATGACCCTGCGCGAAAAATACAAAGACTCGCAGCCACTCAAAGATGCTCGCATCATGGGCTGTATTCACATGACCATCCAGACTGCGGTATTAATGGACACTCTGGTGGAGCTGGGGGCTGAATTGCGCTGGTCTTCCTGCAATATCTTCTCCACCCAAGACCACGCAGCTGCAGCCATGGCTGACAAGAACATACCCACGTTCGCTTGGAAGGGCGAAACGGAAGAGGAGTTCCTATGGTGCATTGAGCAGACTATCTTAAAAGATGGCAAGCCCTGGAATGCCAACATGATCCTCGATGATGGCGGCGACCTGACTCAGATGGTGCACGACAAATACCCTGACATGCTCAAAACGATCCACGGTATCACCGAGGAAACCACCACCGGCGTCCATCGTCTGTTAGAAATGATGGCCAGTGGCGAACTGAAGGTGCCTGCTATCAATGTTAACGATTCCGTCACCAAGTCCAAAAATGACAACAAATACGGCTGTCGTCACAGCCTCAATGATGCTATCAAACGTGCAACGGATATGCTCATGGCTGGCAAACGCGCACTGGTTATCGGCTATGGCGACGTGGGCAAGGGTTCTGCCCAGAGCCTGCGCCAGGAAGGCATGATTGTTCGGGTCGTGGAGATCGATCCTATCTGCGCTATGCAAGCCTGCATGGACGGCTATGAGGTCGTTTCACCCTACAAAAATGGCAATAACACGGGTAGATTGGAAGATATCGATGCGCGCCTACTGGGCGAGACCGATATGATTGTCACCTGTACCGGCAACGTCAATGTCTGCGATGAGAACCTGCTGCGCAGTGTCAGCAAAAATGCGATCGTGTGCAATATCGGTCACTTTGATACGGAAATCGACACGAAATTTATGCGCGATAACTGGCGCTGGGAGACGATCAAACCTCAAGTAGACAAGATCTATCGCAGCGAAGACCCGAAGGATTATGTGATTCTATTATCCGAAGGTCGACTGGTGAACCTGGGCAATGCTACTGGCCACCCATCACGTATCATGGATGGCTCGTTTGCCAATCAGGTTTTAGCGCAGATGTATCTATTTGAACGTAAATGGGCTGACCACGATCTGCAACAACGCCAGCCTGTCACCGTCGAGGTCCTGCCTAAGGCCCTGGATGAGGAAGTCGCGGGCTATATGGTTAAGGGTTTCGGCGGCGTCATGACGCGCCTGACAGACGGCCAAGCTAATTATATTGGCGTCAGCACAGAAGGCCCCTTCAAGCCAGAAGCTTATAAGTACTAGGCCACACGCCTAGATATGCTGGCAGGCCAGAGTCCTCTGGCCTGCCACTATCCTCTCCCCCCGGCTCTATCGACTCGGCTCTGCAGATGGGTGACAATGCCTATCCCATTCTGCCACCAGTCTTTTAATCTAGCATGCGACCAGAACTCAAAGACCTTCTCGAACTCCTCGATCTCGAGCAGATTGAAGCTAACTTGTTTCGCGGCGTTAGTCCGAGCGAGGGTTGGCAGCGCGTTTATGGTGGCCAAGTCCTCGGCCAGGCCTTGATGGCCGCCTCTCGCACGGTGGCAGATGCCAGCCGCACCGCCCACTCTTTACATGGTTACTTCCTCCGACCTGGCGACACGACCATTCCAATTATCTATAAAGTCGATCGTATACGCGATGGCAAGAGCTTCACGACTCGCCGAGTCGTCGCTTTGCAGAAAGGTCGCGCCATATTTAACATGGCGGCCTCATTTCAGGTTGCCGAAGCGGGGCTTGAACACCAATTTGACATGCCACAGGTCAAACCCCCAGAAGCATGCCAGAGCTACGCCCAGTTGCGCGCCCGGTATGCAGAAGACATCCCGGCTGACTACAAAGCTTCAGTGACCCGACCCCAGCCCATCGACATGCGTTTTGCCGAACCCTTCAACGAGTTCAGACCCGAGAAGATGCCGCCGTTCCAGCACTGCTGGATCAAAACCGTCGATACCATGCCTGCAGATGCTCGCCTCCATCAGTGCCTGTTGGCTTACGCCTCAGATATGACACTGATCGATACCGCCGCGCGGCCCCATGGCGTGGCTTGGACAGACGACAACTTCCAGGTCGCCAGCCTGGATCATGCCATGTGGTTTCACCGCCCTTTTCGTACCGATGAATGGTTGCTCTACGCGCAAGACAGTCCTTTTGCCGGCGGCGGCCGGGGCCTGAGTCGGGGCAGCTTTTATAGCCAGTCGGGTCAATTGATCGCGTCAGTCGCCCAGGAAGGCTTAATGCGGTTGCATCAAGCCTGAAGGTCGTCGCTGCCCAATTCACCGCTAATAGACAGTATCAATCAAACCCGAGATTAAAAATTGTAGACTCATATCGCCAGCCAGCGCACATCTGTTCTGGACGGCAGCAATAAGCTGATCTGATCCACGCCAATAGAAACCCATGATGAAAGTCCATTAGCTGTACAAATGCCAGTGAGCTTTACATAATGCGACGCTCGCTTTGCACTATGGTAGCAGCCAAAGAAGGTGCCTTTTTTACGCCCTGGCACACCAACCAGTCCATTTAAGGGATACCCCGTGACACTGAAGAATGCAGATAAACTGGCCAGCGTCGAGGTCATCAAGCACAATTTCGAGCAGCTCAACTACATTTGCAGCCTGCAGATAGCTACCGCTGTGTTTCTGGCCTACCACCTCGGCAAGCCGATCCTGATTGAAGGCCCCCCCGGTGTCGGCAAAACCGAGTTGGCAAAAACCACTGCGGAGCTACTCGATATCGACTGCATCCGACTCCAGTGCTACGAAGGGTTAGATGAGTCCAAAGCGATTTATGAGTGGAAATACGGCAAACAGCTGCTCTATACTCAAGTGCTGAAAGAGACCCTGAGTGAAATTTTGGAAGGCGCTACCGGTCTTGCCGAGTCTGTAGGCAAACTACACGAATTTGGCGATATCTTTTTCTCGGAAGAATTTCTCGAGCCGCGCCCCCTGCTCAAGGCGCTCAAAAACGAGACCGGCTGCGTGTTACTGATTGACGAAGTCGACAAATCAGACCATGAATTTGAGTCGCTG
>DGOD01000214.1:3072-3846 GCA_002389265.1 Gammaproteobacteria bacterium UBA4475 | reverse complement strand
AACCCTTAGGTCAGTTGGGTGAACTTGATATGGGCTTTATTTTTGGTAAAGACGCTCATCCAGATTCTTCGGCCGCTTTTATCCATGGCAAAACCAATCTGGCGGGCACTGACCTGGAGTTTGCCGCCATGCGCTACGCCAAGCAGACATTGTTAGGTGCGGGAATGCAGTCAGCGTTGGGTAGCCTGGGGTTCTGGCTCGAAACTGCCGTGGTCAACGGTGATCGACACTACTGGCGAACCTCAACCGGAGTTGACTATGCCTTCAGCGAATCAATGTTCGGCATGGTTGAATATCACTACAATGGTGCGGGCGCCACTGACAGCAGGCACTACCTGAACACCGCTCAAACCTCGGCCTACCAAGCAGGCGGTGTGTTTTTGCTGGGCCAACACTATTTGATACCCAGCCTCAGCTTCCAGGCTACCGCCCTTACCACCCTTGGTCTTCAGGCTATCGTTAACCTGAAGGATAAATCGAGTTTCTGGTCCATCAGCGCCACTCACAATGTGTTAGACGATCTTTATCTGGGCTTGGGTTACTACCACTTTATTGGCAAACCACCGGTAGCCAACCAGGTCACGCCCTTTGAACCCGGCTACCTGGCCGCGGAGTATGGCACCAGCCCCAATTCGGTCTACGTGCAGCTGAGTTATTACTTCTAGCTATCGGGCGTTACATCAACTGCAGCAATCAGCCCGAGATTTACTGCTTCTACCTCAAGCCGCGAAACGAGATCATCCATCTGCTGAATCACCGCCTGAATCGCTTCGG
>DGOD01000214.1:0-2974 GCA_002389265.1 Gammaproteobacteria bacterium UBA4475 | reverse complement strand
TTGTATAGCGCCGCTGAGGAAGCAAAACAGGTAGCGTACTTATAGACATAATAGGGCGAGTTATAAAAATGCGGAATCCTGGCCCAAAGGTTGTCATATAAGGCATCTTCTGTGACCTCCTTCGACTGATAAGCCCGTGAAATATCTCGGTAGATTGCGGTTAAGACCTCGGCAGTGATTGGCTCGCCTTGCTCAGCACGTTGGTGTGCCTGTAACTCATAGTCGGCAAAGGACACCTGCGCGTAAAATGTCCCTGCTATGTTTTCGATGGCCTTTTGCAACAGCAAAAATCGCTCTGCCGGATTATCGGATTCATTCAGCAGCTTTTCCAACAGAAACCGCTCATTGGTGGTTGAGGCCACTTCCGCGACAAAGATCGTATAGCTGGCGGTAGCAAATGGTTGATTGGCATAGGACAGGTTGGTGTGCATCGCGTGACCTGACTCATGAGCCAAGGTAAACACTGCATCCAGCGTGTCATTATAGTTCAGTAGCATATAGGGCCCCACGCCGTAGACACCCGCCACATAGGCACCCGATCGCTTGCCAGCGCTTTCATAAACGTCGACTGCACGACTATTGAGAAAATCTCTGAGTTGCGTCTGATAGGCTGTCCCCAAGGGTAGTACCGAGTCGACCACCATTTCTCGGGCCTGCGCATAAGGATAGTCAACTGCCGCATCAAGCAATGGCAGCGCATCGTCATACAGATGATACTCATCCAGTTTCAGAATTTTTTTGCGCAGTGTTTGATAGCGTTTCAGAGGCTCCGTCCCAGCTCGTACCGCTTGCACCAAATTGGTATACACTTCGAGGGGCACGGCATCACTATCCAGGGAACTTGCTAAGGTACTGGGATAGTCTCGCGACCTGGCGTCATACCAGTCTCGTTGCAGGATGCTGTTATAAATCGCGGCATAGGTATTTTTTGTCGCCGCGTAGGTACCATAGTGCGCCTCAAAAGCAGCCTGGCGATCAGCCTGCTCGCGCGCGGTCTCCAACGTCCGGCGATAGGCACCACTGGTCATTCGCAGCGTTTCTCCGGTAGTCAGCGTCACCTCAGGGAAATCGATATCGGCGGTAGAGAGCGCCTCGTAAATCGCACTGGGGGTTCGCTTAAACTGACCTGAGTAAGACAGCAGTCGTTCGCCTGTCTCATCTAATACATGCGCCTTCTGCCGATAGGTATCGAGGATAGGGTACCGATAGGGCGCCAGAGCTGGGGTTGTGTCAATCCATTGAATCATTTTCTGCTCTGGAATCAAGAGTAATTCCGGCGTGAACCAGGCTGTCGACGTATCCATCTGGGCAAACGCCGCTTGAACCTGCTGAAAACGCCCTGAGATCGATTGATCACGCTGATCAATATCCCGCTGCAGACCGGGGTAGCGATAAGTTAGGTAGGATAACCGGCCAATTTCATCCGACAACTGATAGGCCTTCAGGATCGCCGCTGGACCCTGTTCAAGGGTTCCTTTGAGTGCGACATATTCGTTCACCTTCCCCTTCATCTCTGCCATCCCCGCCTCCCAGGCTTCCCATGAGGCATAGATCATTGAGAAGTCCCATTGATAGGCAGCCGGGTTTGCCGGCGGATCCAAGGACTCGGATTTGGCCAAGCTCAGAGCGCTTTGAAAGAGCAACACGGTGATAACAAGCGCTCTCGCAAGCGCCGATAGAGAAAGACCTGGGGTAGCACTAGCAGATATTTTCAACACAACAAAAACCTTCCCACGCAAGTAAAATCGATAACCACAGGTAATGCACCCGAGCGATGAAACCGCTATATTACACAACCTTTTCTTTTAATGTACTGCGAGACGAATCTCGCCTTTGAGCTAACAGCGCCATGCGAACTCTTCTATGCTTGCTCGTCTTTCTACTCACCAGCGTTCAGGTAACGCTAGCCGCGCCTATGCCCGGTGCTCAGCATCCTCTGCCTGAGATGTGGCCCGGCGCCGCCTACGACCCGGCCATTCCGACTTACGAGCAAGTACTGGGCTACCCTGTTGGTGCTCGAATCAGCCGCTATGAGGATATGCTACGGTTTTTCACCGCCCTGCAGGCCGCTGCGCCAGCCCGGCTGAAACTCATTGACTATGGCAAAACCTGGGAAGGTCGGCGATTGGTTTATGCAGTGATCGGCAACGTGGAGAATATCGCTCGCCTCGACCAGATCACCATAGACATGCAGCGCCTGGCAGATCCCCGACTCACCGACCAAGCCGCCGCCAGCCAACTCATCGCCAGCTTGCCTGCTTCCACCTGGTTAGCCTATGGCATTCACGGCAATGAGATCAGTAGCACAGACGCCGCCATGTTGACCGCCTACCACCTGTTAGCCGCTGTGGACGAGACAGTCAGCCTAAAAGTTGCCGACAACTCACTGGTATTTATTGACCCACTGCAGAATCCCGATGGCCGAACACGTTTTACCCAACACTATTATTCCACGGTTGGCCTGCAGGACAGTCCTGATCGCATCAGTGCCGAGCATGACGAGCCCTGGCCTAGCGGTCGTACCAACCACTACCTGTTTGATTTAAATCGTGACTGGTTGGCTCTGACTCAGCCCGAGACCCAGAGTCGGGTCATAGCGCTGAACAAGCATCTTCCGCTGGCAGTGATTGATTTTCACGAGATGGGTGGCGATGAAAGTTATTACTTCGCGCCGGCCGCCGATCCCGTCAACCCGCATATGACGTCGCAGCAAAGCCAGCAGATGCTCCGCATCGGCAAGCGCAATGCCTACTATTTTGATCAACGGGGGTTTGACTATTTCACCCATGAGATCTTCGATGCTTTCTACCCAGGTTATACTGATAGTTGGCCGACATTCTACGGCGCCACCGCATCCACCTATGAAGCAGGTTCTGCAAGGGGCTTGATCTATCGGCGGGCAGACGGCGTCCTGTTGACCTATCGCGAAACTATTCGCAAACACTTCACCACCAGCCTGGCCACGCTCGAAACC
>DGOD01000082.1 GCA_002389265.1 Gammaproteobacteria bacterium UBA4475 | reverse complement strand
GGTCTATTGGGGTCCTGAAGCTGAGTTCATGGCTGATGAGCGTTACAGCGGTGACAGGCAGCTGGAAAAGCCTCTGGCAGCCGTGCAAATGGGCTTGATTTACGTTAATCCGGAAGGTCCAAATGGTGTACCCGATGCACTTGCCGCGGCCAAAGATATTCGTGAGACCTTCGGTCGCATGGCTATGAACGATGAAGAGACCGTTGCGCTCATCGCTGGCGGCCATACCTTCGGCAAAGCTCATGGCGCCGCCCCACCAACGGGCTGCGTTGGCCCTGAGCCGGCAGCTGCTGGCATCGAAGAGCAAGGCCTCGGCTGGCGGAACACGTGCGGCACAGGTAATGGCGCTGATACTATTTCAAGTGGCCTGGAAGGTGCTTGGACGACAACCCCCACAGCCTGGTCGATGCAGTATCTTGGTAACCTATTCGCCTTCGAGTGGGAGCAAACTCGAAGCCCAGCAGGCGCGATCCAATGGATACCCAAAAATTCCGCTGCATCCAATCTGGTACCTGATGCACACGATGCCACCAAGCGTCACGCTCCGATCATGTTCACGACTGACCTGTCTTTAAAGTTCGATCCAAGCTATGGAGAGATCTCAAAGCGTTTTCTCGCCAACCCAGCGGAATTCGAACTCGCTTTCGCCAAGGCCTGGTTCAAGCTGACTCATCGGGATATGGGACCTAGGGCGCGCTATATTGGCGCAGAGGTACCAGCTGAGGCATTAATATGGCAGGATCCAATCCCCGCGGTTGACCACAAGCTCGTCACCGCACGAGACATTGCCAAACTCAAGTCCCAGATCCTGGCAACAGGCTTGACTAACGCCGAGCTTATTAGAACTGCCTGGGCCTCTGCCTCTAGTTTCCGTGGCACCGATATGCGCGGCGGTGCCAATGGCGCCCGTGTTCGTCTCGCACCACAGAAGGACTGGGCCGCCAACAATCCCGCAGAGCTGGCCAAGGTACTGAAGACCCTCGGTGAGATCCAACAAGGCTTCACTAGCCGCAACAAGCAGATATCTCTTGCCGACCTGATCGTACTGGGGGGCGCTGCAGCCATTGAGCAGGCGGCCAAACAAGCCGGACAAGATGTTAAGGTGCCCTTCATTCCAGGTCGCATGGACGCAACCCAGGCGCAAACCGATGTCACATCATTTGCGGTACTTGAGCCCACCGCTGATGGGTTTCGCAATTACTTTAGCAATGCAGCCCACAGATCCCCTGCTGACATGCTGGTTGATCGAGCCAATATGCTAACCCTCTCGGTGCCTGAAATGACAGTTCTGGTGGGTGGCCTACGAGCCCTGAATGCCAATACTGGTCAATCTGCCGTTGGTGTACTCACAGACCGACCTGGCACACTCAGCAACGACTTTTTCAAGAACCTGCTGGATATGTCAACAACATGGGCTAAATCACCCACATCCGCAGGGATCTACGAAGGTCGGGATCGCACTAGTGGCGAGCTGAAATGGCGAGCCACGCCGGTGGATCTGATCTTCGGCTCAAGTTCCGAACTACGATCTGTCGCCGAAGTGTATGCTGCCGCTGACAGTCAGGAAAAATTTGTTCGCGACTTTGTTACAGCATGGTCCAAAGTGATGACCCTTGATCGCTTTGATCTTCGCCGCTAATCATGTTGAAAAACATGACTGATTAAGCGCGGCTGAGTGGATCGGCGGAAGGGCTTTAAAGCAGCTTCAGGCCTTACCCACAGGACCTCGGCAAAAACGGTGACGCCAACAGCGTCGCCGTTTTTTTTTGGCTCTGTGTCACTATCGAGAACGACACTGGCCACTGAAACCAGTCATCTTCTTTGGTAACGATACACGTCAACCCTTGCCATAGAATTTCTCAGCGCCTGATCTAAACAACAATTCAATCTCTCAATCAAGCCCACCAAGTAGGCAAGCTCAGCAAATCCAACTGAGCGATTGATGCCGGCAAAATTCGACATGGACCGACTATCTCTCTTTATTTTAGATTTGATTGTCACAGATCAATAGAACATCTATCTCAACTTTCTGGCAGCGCGCATGCAGGTAGAATCGCCCTGAGCCCCAAAGCGGGTAACTATTAGAATCAGGAGTCTACGTTGAAAACTCAAAAAGCAGCTAGCCAGAGCCGTTCATATCCTAACGCCCCGATGACCAATCCAGTGGTGAATGCTAACAACCTTAAAAGTCGGAGTATCCTGGCCATCTTAATGGCTGGCAGTTTTTTGGCGCCTGGTGCCTGGGCGGAAAGTGAAGCGTCAGCCGGCGTTGCTGGCATGCCTGCAGCCACTGCAGCGGCCTTGGGTATTGGCGCGGTGATCGCGTTAGGGGCAGTAGTTACCGTCTCGGACAACAAGTCTGCTGTTGCCCCGCCTGCGGACACTCCGTCCACCCCATCGACGACCAGTACCACCTCAACGACAGCCACTACAGCAACTACAGCAACTACAGCCACTACAGCGACGACGAGCACGGGGTCGTGATGGATACTTTTGAAGATCAACCCAATCAGTTGGAAGCCAATTCCGAGGGCCATGCCTCTGCTGCCGGTTACATCACCATCAGCCAGTTCGATGGCAGCCTGCAGCGCCTTGTCGGTGAAAACCCTGAAATGGATGGCCGCCTGGTCAGGATGCTAGAACAGGCGAAGGTGTTATCGGAATAGCCTAAGGGGCGCCATCGGCAACCTGAACACCCTACCCTGCCACACTACAAATGCCCAACAGGTACCAGGCCATAGTAGCCGTTATCTGCCAGAGTCGCGCTTGCGGGAACTGATACGCGGCTTTGGGTTTTATCAATCAGACATGCGCGAGCTTCGGGCTATTGGTTCCTGAAACACATTCAGAATTTTGCAGTTTGTGTCGCCGGTGTGTAGCCACCTAGTGACGTTGAAAAAAATCAGCAGAGGAAACGCGGTAACCCATTGATTTTATTGGAGCGGGCGACGAGATTCGAACTCGCGACAACTAGCTTGGGAAGCTAGTACTCTACCAACTGAGTTACACCCGCGTCCTTTGTGTATTCTATCCTTAGAAGACTGTGGGTGGATAACCTTTTCCCCGATTCGTCCAACTTTTTGGCGCCACGACATCAAGAAAGCACGGTAAACAGTTACGCTTCTTCACGATGCACTGTTGCCACCTCAATTGTCGCGTTCAACCTAGTAGTACGAGCTGCCAAAAATAATCCATCTTTCGTTGTCAGCGCAGAAGGCATGCATGATTGCGATCCAATCAGGTACACTGTCGCCCTAAATAATCTGAGATCCGTGTTCGTGAAAAGATTTATCGTTGTTGCTGTTTTTCTTGTTGCACTACCCGCATATGCCATCGTTGACGTTCATGACGAATACTTCTCGAACTTCGATGTCAGCACTTTTAGCGTCTTCAATTTCAACTTCAAGGGCTCATCTGGCAACAAGGATCAGAGCGCCTTCAAATTGCAAAACCACACAATTCACCGGCAGAAAGACTCAACTTGGCTGTTTGTGGGCTCGATAGATGTGGCCGAAACCAATCAAATTAAGAGCGAGGACAGCACTTTTGCTCACCTGCGTTACACCCATAAACTAAGTGGACCTCACGGCGCAGAGATCTTCAGCCAGTATTCTCAGGATGTATTTAAAAGGCTCGAGCGGCGCGAGGTACTCGGCGCTGGCTATCGTTACGAGTGGATCGAAGGCAAGCAGGACCAACGTGGCGTACTCGGCACGGGGATAATTCGAGAGCACGAACGTTACGTCGATATCGAACAAGCTCAACGCCTGTGGCGTGGCAACTTGTATGTGACGGTGGCCATGCCACTGACTATCGTACCGAATGCCAGCGTAAGTCTTTCAGCCTATGTGCAGCCGGCTTTAAATCATCCTGCCGATATGCGCAGCATCATGTTGCTCATCCTTAAAGCTCGACTCAGCGAGCATCTAGCGGTGCAATTCAGTGCTGACTACAAGTATGATTCACAGCCAGAATTCGGCCTGGAAAGCACTAACGTCGGGTTTTCCTCTGGTATCAGTTACACGATCAAGTAACCTCAATGGCGCAGAACATCTGTTCGTGGCCGCTAACTCTGTGCGCTGGCGTAATATTTCAAGCCGCTGCGGAAAGTGACCATGCTCAGATCTTCGACAGTTGGTTGAACGGCGTGGATACCTTTGGGGTCGGGCCTGTGCGCACCGGTTTCAATGAGATTGAAACCTGAATTAGCCGCGCAGAGAGCAGCGGCCCACTAGACCTTTAACCTTCCAACTGCTGCAGGCCACGCTATCCACTACCGCGGTTATTTGAATCTGTCTGCTTAATAATCGCCAAGACAGTCACGGGGTCTGCGGTTGAGCCTGCAATTGACGTTGAATCTCTAGCAAACGCTGGTTGTTTTGCTGCCGGTATCGATCAAACACAGCAATCGCCTCCTCTAGATCCTTCACCTGCTTACCCAACGCTAAAAGATTAAGGCGAGAACCTTCCAACATCGTGCTTTGGCTCTGAAATTGTCCTCGAATCAGTGCGATGCTAGTGGATTGCTCTTCATTGTCTGCGATCATCTGCGCTGATAATTTTTCGAAGCGTTCAGCAATCTTATTAACACTGCTCACCTGGTTCGCAATTTGCGCATCCAATTTCTTGTCCATCGCCGTCAGCTTGGTAAGCGTTTCCTCAATCGTTTTAATCCGAGGCCGGTTTTGACGATACGCAACCGCCCAAAGCTTATCAATTTCCCCTAGATTAGTGCTCTGCTGCTCCTGCATGACCTGTAGGGTTTTCGAGACATCAGTGCCAGTCGCCGCCAGCCGATCATTCAGGTCACGAATGCTTTTCTGGCCTTCAGCCAACAGCTGATTCGATTGATCTAGTTTCTGCTGAACTTCATATAAAGCAAACCCACCGACACCCATCACTATCGCCATCAGGACCAGCGCAAAGACTAAAATACCGTTGAAGTTACTTTGTTTTGGCGCATCCGAGCGACCGCTACGCCGGTACGATGCAACTTCGTCTTTCGCTGGCGCGATAGCTGGAATCAGATCGAGATCGCTGCGGTTATCTACCATGACGGCGAGTCCTGCAATAGGTTTCAGTAATAAAAAAAGGGCCCCTAAGAAGGAGCCCATGGATCACGCTGTACCGATATGACTAGAGCGCGACTGTTAGGCCATAGAGCACTGCGGTCAAGACAAAACCACTAACAATAACACCACGCACTGTGGTCAATGGACCTTGCTTACCAACTATGCCATTAATCGCCAAGGCGAAGACCACAACCATAATTGCGATTAATGCGTTCGAGCTGGCGGGGTCGGTCAACATACCGCTTGGCATATGCGCAGATGATCCCATGAAATATAACATTGGCAAGGAGAATAGCGTATTCGTCCGCGATGCCAGCGCGGCTTTTGGTGCTGCAGCTGCGGCCTCTGGAAGCGCTTCACCACCTTGTGCAACCTGGGTTGCTGAAGCAATGACGATCTTTTGATTCGGCCAGATAATCATCCAAACATTCAAAAACATGATGGTACCCAACGTCGCGCCAATACCAATGTCCAACGTCAGCCCCTGGTGCCGGTTGCCCAACAACACAACGCCGGTCAGGAATGTAAACATCGCACCCCATCTAAACCACCAAAGAGCCCGCGGCACCAGCTTTTGAATAGCGCCAGAGCGATGTGCAGCATCTGCTTCTTTGAAATACTCGCCTTGAATAAAATTGAAATAGTACAGCAACCCAATCCAGGTTACGCCAGCCAGGAAATGTCCCCATCTAAACAAATAATCTATTCCGCCCGCGGTAAACAATGTGATGTTGTCCATTGAAGCCCTCTCTAGTTCATTCTTGGGTTGTACCCACTTTTTATTGCAGGATAGGTTGATTTTCTTTTCGTAGCGCGATGATAACATTGATATTTTTGAAACACTATTACCTTTACTAGTCTCGCCTTTATGGCCTGCAATGGCGCGACGCCAGACTCTGTCTAGAGAACCGGTCAAAGACACTCAGCCCAGACTCGACGAGGCTTACACGATATCCCACAAGCAACAGATTTGCTCAGGACCCCGGGTGGTTCGCAAGACCTGCAGACGCATTTACAGTCGTTAGATTGACGTTGATCATGGCAGCATTCGCCAATTAGGCGGAACGTTGAACATTTGAACTGGAATCCAACGTGAACCGATTGAGCCTTAACCACTATCGACTCATGCATCGCCGTCTCTACTTAATCTGCCTGCTTTCGCTCTTTGTCGCTAGTTGTTCAACCCAACCTGCGGGCATCGGTACCCGCGTATTGATCTGTTGCCCAGCGGGGCAGTACCAGACGTTCTCGGTATCCACCAGCGACATGCCGGCTTTTCTCGGTCCCATTATGGTCAGCAATTTCGCCGTGGCCTTCGCAAGTCATGGATTGGATCTCAAAGAGGACGCTGCCGACCTGGCCGTCGTACTTCGGTACGAACAGGAAAACCTTAGCCTCGATGAAACCAGTGACGATTTTGACGAGCGCATTGCCACCGGCAACTCTCTAAGATTCTTAGCCAAAATTGTGATTGAGGTGCGAGAAACCGGCGCAGAGCCAATAATTTGGTCCGGACAACTGCACCGGATCCATGACGTTGGTCCTGGCGAATATATGCATACCGGCAAAGCGTCTGTTGCATTACTAGACGCCTTTACCACCGCGCTAAAAACCTTTCCCCGGAGTTCTGCCAAATGAATACATTCAAGAAGATCCTTTTTTTTGCTGACGGCGCAAAAGGTGAAAAAATCGCCTTACAGCGCGCCGCCGAACTGGCGCTGCACAATAAAGCTTCACTGACAGTTATGGACGTGGTGGCGGAGGTGGATTCCAATGATGTGAGACTCAAGCCGACACTCAAGCGGCTTCAGCAAGCATTGATCAAAGAGCGCAAAACAGCTTTGGAATTACTGGTCAAAGAGCTAACGCCTCAGAGCGGCACACTACCTATCAAAATTTATGTGACCGCCGGTAAAAACTATATTGGTGTAATCCAGACCATCATCCAGAAACGTTTCGATCTGTTAGTAAAATCTGCCAACAAACACAATGCCGTTGCGGCAACCCTGTTCGGTAACACAGACATCAGCCTGCTACGTAAGTGTCCTTGCCCCGTGTGGATTATCAAACCGAGTAGAAAAAAACGTATTGATACCATTCTCGCTGCGGTGGATCTGACTGAAACATCAGAAGCAAAACAATTAGCCGGGCAGATTCTTAATCTTTCTGCTGGTTTGGCCCAACTTGAAAAATCCGACCTGCATGTACTTAACGTCTGGCAGCCTAATTTTGAACCACACGTGCGTACCCTGATTAGCCGTCAGGAATACGCCAATATGATGAAAATGCTCAAGGACAATAGCCGTGCCAGCCTTCGAGCCCTCATTCAGGGCACTCCTGATTTACCGGTTAATGGCGCCATGTCCCAACACCTTGAGAAAGGTCATGCAGAGGTCGTGATCCCCAAATTCGTCAAGGACCATAAGATCGACTTATTGGTCATGGGTACCATGTCGCGTACGGGTATTCCCGGTTTCTTAATCGGCAACACCGCTGAAAAGGTACTCGATACCGTTGACTGTTCAGTGCTCACCCTCAAGCCCAGCGGATTTAAGTCTCCCGTTGCATAAACCACAGCGCTAATAGGCCGGTCAGACTGGCAGCACATCGCTCACACTTTAGCTAGCTGAGTGTCGGGATGATCATGCAAGTCTGTATCCAAACCTCGACCCATGAGATCGATGAAATTGTCCCGAAAGAACTTACCTTGGGTCGCTGCCGACAACCCCTCCAAGGAGTCGTTGAAGCGTTTTAATGGGTTACGACCACCCTCAACGTGGGGGAAGTCTGATGAGAACAGGCACATATCTTCACTGCTATTTTGGATAATCCAGCCAGTGTCTTCGTGTGGGTATGGCGTCACTCGAAATTGGCGCTGGAGGATCTCACTGGGTCGAGACTTGAGCTTCTGCAGCCGCTCTTCGCCCTTGCGAAAGGCATCAAAACCCGCATCCAGAAATCTCATCCAGCTCGGCACCCACGATGCACCAAGCTCTATGGCACCAAACTTCAACTGTGGAAACCGATCACACACCCCGTCAATGACCAGCATGGACATGGTTTGCCAGAGCGCCAAGGGGATTGTCATAAAACTTGCAGCTGTGAAATTTTCATCGCCACCGTGGAAATCCTTAACCCGTGGTAGGCCGTTCTCGAAGTAGGCTGGCGCCATTTTTTCTTCACCTCCAACGTGAAACAGGATCGGCACGCCAGCCTCTTGCGCGAGCGCCCACAGGCTATCGAAACCGATATGACTGGGTGAATGATGCGCGGGGCAACGTGAGGGGATCACCAGCGCCTTACAGCCCAGTTGCAGTGCTTCCCGGGCAACATCTACTGCTGCATTAACATCAACTAGGGGCACATAGCCGGTGGCCAATAAACGTCGGTCGACGGCACAAAAATCCGCCATCATTCGATTGTGAGCCCGCGCTGACGCAATGGCGAGTGCTGGATGATCACCGTGTTCCAACCCATAATTGCTCAGGGCGGTGGTGGTAAACACCAATTGAGAGGTAAAACCAAGCAGATCCAGGGCCTTTGATCGATCCTGATTGCGGAATGAACCCAGCGCCTGATAGTTTTTTCGTAACAGGATATTATCCGCATCGCCTGCCCTGAAATCCGCACTTTGTTGCAGATTCACAGCATCCTGAACCCAGCTCTCGACTTCCGTGCCATGGCGGGTGGCCATTAGAAATTGATCGCGGTATTTGGCCTCTAGATATTCATTTATGGTGCCAGGCAGCTCCATGACATGGGAATCAGCATCATGGACCGTAGCATTCTCAACGTAAGCCATTTTTCCCTACTCCTCATTCAACGCCTGTTTTGAGAAAATCAGCAACGATGACCTGCGCTGACTACCAGAGCTTAATCAATTGAACCAGAATATTCGAGTGGGAAAACACAAGGTGGGTGTGTGCTATCTTGCGGGTCAAAAAACTTGAGGGTCAAAAAAAGCGGCCCCTGCCTAAGCAGGAGCCGAATTTGATCATGCAGCAGCATCAAGCTGAGCAAAGGTTTTGCCTTCAGCTGCCAGCTTTTCCAGCAGTGCCGATGGCTTGAAGACTGAATCACCCGTCTCTTCATAGAAACGTTTGATGTCCGCTAAGACATTCGCCAACCCTTTGGTATCCGCAAACCACATGGGACCACCGATATAGGTCGGAAAACCATAGCCGTTGACGTAAACCGTATCGATATCACTGGCTCGCAAGGCGTGACCTTCTTCCAGCAACTTGGCCCCGATATTGATCAATGGGTACATGCAGCGTTTCAGAATCTCTTCATCCGTGAAGTTTTTAGGCGTATAGCCCAGTTCGCTCGCCACCTTTTGGATGACCGCATCCGCTTCGGGATCTGGACGTGGTGTTCTGTCGCCTTCCGCATACTGGTAATAACCTTTACCATTCTTCTGGCCGTAGCGGTCAAGCTCACACAAGGCATCCGGGATGCGGGCGGTAACTTCATTACTACCACCCATCATTTTGCGAGCGCGCCAGCCGAGATCCAGACCCACCATATCGTTCATGGTGAAGGGACCCATGGCCAAACCAAAGTCATAGATCACTTTATCGACCTGAGCGGGTGTTGCGCCTTCAAGAATCATCATACTGGCCTGGCGGGTGTAACCACCGAGCATTCTGTTACCAATGAAACCCGGGCAATTACCGGCAACTACAGACACCTTACCCAGACGCTTACCCAGCGCCATGGCGGTACCCAGCACAGCAGGTGATGAATCCTTACCTCGAACAACCTCAAGCAGGCGCATAACATTAGCTGGACTGAAAAAGTGCATGCCGCAAACATGATCCGGACGAGTCGTCATGGCCGCAATCGCGTCAACGTCCAGACCAGAGGTATTAGTCGCCAGGATAGCACCGGGCTTCATCACTTTGTCGAGCTTGCCGAAGATCTCTTTCTTCAAATCCAGATTTTCATAGACGGCTTCAATCACGATATCGCCATCGCCTAGGTCATCAAAATTTTCGGTCGGCGTAATCAGCGCCATGCGCTTGTCCATATCTGCCTGTGACAGACGCCCCTTGGACACAGTGCGCGCATAGTTACCCTCGATCACCTTGAGGCCACGCTGCAAATTCGCCGCATCGTTATCATACATTCGCACAGGAATGCCGGCATTGGCGAAACACATGACGATACCGCCACCCATGGTGCCAGCACCAATCACAGAACCCTTATTGATCTCGATCAGCGGCATGTCCTTCCCCAGACCGGGAATCTTATTCGCGGCTCTTTCGGCGAAGAAAATATGAATTAACGCCTCCCGCTGCGGATCTTTCATGCATTCGGCAAAGAACTTGCCCTCGGCAGCCATACCCTCATCGAAGGTCTTGGCATTGACAGCGGCTTCTACGCATTTCACAATTTGTTCTGGTGCGAACTGATTACGATGAGTCTTGTTAAGTTGAGCTCGCGCCTTCTCAAACACCGCAGTATTTCCACGATCCTTGCTGATGACGTCCTCTAAATCTCTGATCTTGCGGGTCGCGCCACCGGCGGCGACTATCTCTTCCGCATAGGCGATACCTGCGTCGACAATGTTTCCTTCGGCCACGCGATCAATGATACCTAGCTTTAATGCCGCAGGCGCCATGATCGGCGCGCCAGAAACAATGGCCTGGATCGCAGCTTCGGCACCAATCAATCGTGGTAAACGCTGAGTACCACCAGCACCCGGCAGCAAGCCCAGCTTGACTTCAGGCAGTCCTAGTGGCGCAGTGGGTGACGCAATTCGATAGTCACAACACAGAGCAACTTCTAATCCGCCGCCAAAGGCTGTGCCATTAATCGCGGCGATAATCGGCTTAGTACTGGTTTCCATCTGGCGCATGGCTTCGCCGAGACTCACACCCTGAGTCGCCGCAGCACCGAATTCACTGATATCGGCGCCGGCAATAAATGCTCTGTGCATACCGGTTATGACAACCGCTTTGATGTCGTCATCAGCGAGGGCTTTAGTCACGCCGTCGGCAAGGCCTTGACGAACCCCAGAGCTCAAGGGGTTAACAGGTGGATTATCAATACTCAGTAACGCGATTTGACCGCGGGTTTCGTAATGGACGCTGCCTTTCATTGCTTCTCCAGCTTATGGTTTAAAATTCGAGTTGAGAGTCTAAACCAAGCGTGCCGACTTTGCATCGCCACTAGGCGCCACAAATGATCACGCATCAACAGGCCTTACTTGCCCGGCCGACATCACCGCCTAACTTGCCCCCCCGTCGACAGCGTCAGTGGCGCATCAATGACAGCCTCAGCATCCATCAATTCTGTTACTAAAAGGCAAAAAAAAACCCCGCAATCGCGAGGCTTTTTTATTTGGGAACCAGGCGCGCACCTAGGTGGCGCCTGTAACAGAGCAGTTTTACATCATGCCGCCCATACCACCCAT
>DGOD01000157.1:9256-10402 GCA_002389265.1 Gammaproteobacteria bacterium UBA4475 | reverse complement strand
GAACAAGGCCAACATCCTCTCGGGCGCCGTTAATCCAGCTGTTCTGTCCCCTTGTACGATTGACAACATCGACGATGACCTTGATGGGCGCGACATCTACACCTTCCGCGTCACGGCCGCATGGGACATTACCGACGAGGCCAAATTCTGGTTCCAGTACTCCAAATTCAACGAAGATGACGACAAGATCAGAATCACCAACCAGATCTGCTCAACGAACGATCTGCCCACCGTCGGTTGCGAACCCGACGCCTTCGGCTTCGACACTCCGCACAACGGGTCCACAACCGGGGGACTGTTCGGCGGCTTGAACGAGGCAGTGCTCCTCGGAACGCCAAGTCCTTATAGCGGCTTTGTCAAAAATGCCACCGGTTTCCGTCAGCAGCACACAGACTTCGAGCCCATGTACAAGTATGACGAAGACCTGTACACGCTAGGATTTTCCTACGATTTCGAGAAACTTCGGTTCGGCATACTGGCCGGCTACTCAAAGCAAGACTATGTCGCCCGCCAAGATTACCTGATGGACGTCGGCAACGTACTCTTCGCGACAACCGCTAACCCAAGTGGTCTCTGGCCTACCTCGGACACGGCCGGTTATTATGCCGGCGCTGACTGGACCAGTGCCACCTGCAACTGGAACGACGGCACGGCGGGCATTTTCGGTGGCTGTGTGCACGACTCGGACCAAACCCGAGTGCAAGCCTTTGACCAGAGTGACAGCAGCAGCGAATACACTACTGTGGAAATGAAAGTCGAATCTGATCTCGACGGCCGATTCAATTTTATAGTGGGGGTCAATTACTCGGAATACGAGGGCTACGGTGATTACTACGTGAACGCCAACACCCTTGACCTTGTCGGGCTTTATGGCGTGCCAAAACTCGGATTTCCGCCGCTATACCCGACGATGTACGCCTCGACCAGTAATCCCAATGGTGATGGCAGTCGTGGCGATTCCTTTGCCTATTTCGGCGAGGTTTACTACGATGTCACTGACAAGGTCAAACTGACAGTCGGCTTGCGGCGCAACGATGATCACAAGGAAGTGAGTGACAGCGGCGTGCTCTACAACGCATTGAATCTTGGCATACCCGACGTGGATTGGCTGCGCTCCTATCTCGTTTATTACGGCTTGCCCGCCTC
>DGOD01000157.1:0-9225 GCA_002389265.1 Gammaproteobacteria bacterium UBA4475 | reverse complement strand
CTTGCCCGCCTCGGATTTAGACAAGCTTTACTCATCTGCCGAGGACATCACAGCGGCCGAAGCCACCGCTCCTGCGAGCGCCGAACGTCTTGCGATTGCCCAAGCTGTGCCCCTGGTACCTGCTTTTAATGAACAGCGGGTCCTAACCGGCAGCCCCAGCGCGACGGATTTCAAGTCGACAACTGGACGTATCGGTCTCGACTGGCAGATCAACGATGACGTGATGGCCTATGCCTTCTTTACTCGTGGTTACAAGCCTGGCGGATTCAATCCACCGCAGAACGCGACACTTGCGACCGAAACTGTGAAGTACATCTTTGATTCAGAGAAGGTCGATGCCTTCGAGGTCGGCATGAAGAATACGCTGATGGATGGCACGCTGGTGGTCAACGGCGCTGCCTTTACCTACCAGTATGAAGGCCTTCAAACCACGCGGATTCGCAACAATAACTCCATCAACGACAATATCGATGCGAATATTCAAGGTCTTGAGCTTGAGGTCTTCTGGCAGCCAGAGTGGGCACCCGCTGTGTCCATCGATGCGTCTTATGCCTACCTCGATGCCACCGTCGACGGCTCGGTGTCTCTGGACCCTGTGAACCGAACAGCCAACAACCCCGACTACATTACGTTAAAGAATATCGATCCCGGTTCAGCAACCGCCGTGAACTACATCGCAAAAACATCTGATATCACCGACGCAATCGTTCAAGCGGCCTACAATAGCTCCTGTGCAGCGAACAGCGATTTGAACCCAAATGCTGGGACGACCTGCCCTGATGTGTTGCCGGGAACGGTCTACACAGATATTACAGGCGTGGATCATATTCCTACATATATGTCTCGGATCTTCCTGGAGGGTGCCGGGGTTGAAGTTTCAGATGGTCTGAACACGAACCTCGATGGCAACCAGTTACCCAATGCACCCAAAAACAACATTCACTTAGGTGTGGCCTACACGGTACTTGTGGACGCGCTGCAAGGATCCGTAATCTTTCGCTGGGATTACTCCTGGCGCGACGACCAGTATGCTCGTGAGTTCAACACCATCGGTGACAAAATCGACGCTTGGGACCAGCACAATGCCTCAATCATCTATGAAAGTACTGATGGTCACTGGCAAGGTCGTTTGTGGGTCCGCAACGTGCTCAACGACGACAATGTCACCGGCAAGTACCTGACATCGGATACCTCTGGCTTCTACAGAAATTATTTTCTGACTGAGCCAAGGATTTATGGTGCATCACTGCGATACAGCTTCGGCGAGTAACCGACAATAGCAGTGCAAAAGACCCGCGGCGATCCGCGGGTTTTTTTGCACTGCATTTCCCTCGTCAGAAAGCTTCAGAAATACTATCGATAACACCATTGATCGCAGCCCCCCAGCAAACATCTGGATCGCTTTCATCAAGCCGTCTGGATCTTTCGACTTAAACCAGGCTACCGCCCGACTCATCACACCTTGCGCTGTCACTCAAGGCGCTCACTCGCACAGTTGCCGACAGACAGTTTACTTTTTGAACCTGCGGCTGTAGTTTGGAGCAGCAACAATGATGTCGATTGCTAACAGCGCCGACATCAAAAAGATCATTTGCAGCGCAGCTGAGGATTGACAATGCCGGGTACAATACATGTCGAAAAAATCGGTCATCACGTCAGCTTACTGACCATTGACAACCCCCCAGCGAATGCCATGGATGCGGCGATGCTGGGCAAACTCCTCGAAGAGTTTCAGGCGATCAACGATGCTTCCAGCGCGCGCGCAATCATCCTCACGGGGTCAGGCAATTCCTTCTGCGCCGGCGCTGACCTGAAGGCCAAAGGCGGTGAAGCGCTCTCAGCCTTTGGTCGCCTGCTGACGGCAGTTGAGTCTTCGCCGGTCCCCGTTATTGCCGCCATCAACGGCTGGTGCATCGGCGGCGGCTTTGAGCTGGCACTGTGTTGCGATATACGCATTGCCTCGGCTGACGCTCGATTTGTCTGCGCCGGCGTGAACATGGGATTAATGGCTTCAGCCTATCGACTGCCACGCCTCATCGGTGTTGCTCGAGCCAAGGCCATGTTGCTAACTGGCTCAGCTTTTGATGCGCTGGCAGTAGAACGCTTCGGCGTGACCACCCAGACCGAGCCACCGGCAGCATTACTAATAGCCGCAAAAAACTTGGCGACGCGTATCGCGTCTCGTGCACCACTATCGGTAGAAGCCACCAAACGGGTAGCCTCTCGCGCTATGGATTTGGATCCGACAGCCATGCGTGAACTGGAAAAACAAGAACTGCCTAGCCTGCGCAACAGCAATGACCACCAAGAAGCCGTCAAGGCGTTTCGTGAAAAGCGCGAGCCAATATTCACACGCTCCTAGACTAGCCGTTAGTCGAGCGCTCAGGTCCCCATGCTGGCTAGCGGGAAATGCCTGAACACACAGTTTGACTCATTGCGCAAAACTTGGCGGTCAGTCCTTTGCTGCACCCCGCCACAACTGCTGCTGGGCCAGCAGAATGATGAGAACAATACCCAAGGTGGCCAAGGACAGTATCGGGAATAAAACCGGCAGGGTCAGCCACTGGGCCAGAATGGCAACAGGCATGGTCATCAGTTGGGCAAAGGCCATATTGAGTTGAAAGATACTCATCAATCGACCCCGTATATCATTTGGCGCCAGCTGTTGAATCAAGATAGTCGCCGAGACCATGGTAATGGTCATACCTGCACCCAGGCCAATGTTACCGATGATGGCGTTCATGACCGTCTGATCAAAAACAAACACCACAAAAGACAAAGAAAACAAAATCGCACCGAAGGCCATCAGCGCGCCGCGATTAGGATAGGAAGCCAACTGGGTCATGGCCACGGCACCCAGGAACGATCCGAAGCCCCAGAACATGACAATAAAGCCCATATTAGGAATAGCGACACCCACCACCGTTGTCACCCAAGTAGGCCCCAGACTGGCAGTGGCGGGATATCCCAGGCTCATCATCATCACCAGTAATAGAATGACCCAGAGAATCACTGGATGGTTGCGGGCATAGCGCAACCCGACGGCAACGTCCCTGGCAACCTCACTAAAGCCATAGCGCTTATCGGCCGATGAGTCTGCTACTGGTGTCGCTCGATAACTCATCATCGCCATGCAGATAATCGCAATGATATGCCCACAAACGCTGAACAAGTAGGCGCCACTGTAACCGAAGGCATCGATGATCAAGCCTGTAAACATCATGGCAATGGGCATCGCTATCTGGCCGGCAACCTGGTTTAAAGAGATGCCACCTGGCGTCAGGGTCGGGCCGAGGATATCGGGCACAATCGCCAGCCGCGTGGGTCCATCAATGGCCTGCAGACCCGCGGTGATGAAGGTCAACCCAAAAAACAGGATAAAACCTGCCATACCACCATCCGACAGGGACATCATGGCGGCAATCCCCATCGTACCTAAGACCTGCAGCGACTGGATGAGAATCAATAACTTGCGTCGATCGTAACGATCCGCCAATGCACCGCCATAAAGCCCGAAGGTCAGTGAGCCAAGGCCGCGACTGGTAGCAATCAAGGCCACCATGATCAGCCAGATATCCCGAGGGGCAAAATGCTGAACCCAAAGGATCTGGGTAATGAATTGCAGGGGCATGAGCATCTGGCCGATGGCGAAGCCCGCCAGCAGATAACGAAAATCGCGAATTTTTAAGGGTGCCAGCGCACCAGACTTGGTCATGTCATTATTTCCGCAGATGGTCATCGATAAATAGCGCAGGAACAACCGCGCGCCAGCCACCATACCACTCAAATCAGTCGTGAGTTTATTTAATTCGTTTTTAGTAAATTCGCCTGTTCTAGCGTATGGTCAACTAAACATTCCTGCTAAACATGCCTTCTAAATAGCGAGGTCAATCCATGGTCGAGGGCGGCTGCTTCTGCAAGCGAATTCGCTACATTATCGCCGACGGCGTCTATCCTTCGGTAATCTGCCACTGCACGATGTGCCGACATATTCATGCGGCACCCCATGTCACTTGGCTGGTGGTACCTGTCGCCCAGTTCGAGTATGTTGCCGGCACCCCAACTGCACTCGCATCGTCTACTGACGGCACGCGATATTTCTGCTCTTCCTGCGGTACCCACGTAGCCTGCTGCAACACTGGCCACACCGATATCATCGACGTTGCCATTGGCAGTCTGGACAAGCCCGAGGCGTTCCCGCCGACGTTGAGCATCTACGTGGACACTCAACTACCCACTCATCCCACCCTCGAAATCAAGCCTTAGAACAACTATCACTGATCAGACAAAGCCCTATTGGAGCAGGCCGCAGGGGCCTATCTACGGCCTGATCTCATAGAAAGCATTAAAGATATCGCCCTCGAAGGGAATCCGCCGAAAACGACTGAAGCCTGCTGCCGCCGTCATTTCACGGGCTTTGCTCTCTGGAAAGCCCAGAGTACCCAGGCCCGCGCCACCGGGTACTGACAGCCCCGACGACATGCACACCATCACCGAAAACGAATAAGCGATGGTGGCCATGGGGTTCTCCTTTAAATTCTCAGCGAAGGACGATTTACCCTGAATGTCAGCACATAACCAGGTGCCATCCGGCTTCAGCGACGCCTTGATGGCTTCGATCAACACCTGTGGATGCGTTGAGTCATGAACGACATCGAACGTCGTGATCAAATCGAAGCTACCATCCTCGGGCAAGGGTTGATCGATGGGATTGTGCAGCTGGACATTTTTCACGCCTGCCTCGCGAATATTATTCCTGGCACGGCCGAGGGCATTCATAGAAATGTCATAGCCGATAAACTGGCTGTGCGGATATGCCTTGGCCATCTCGATCATGGCCACACCGGCACCACAGCCAACATCCGCCACCAAAGCACCTGCTGTCAGCTTGGCCACCGCACCTTCGGTACTGGGCAGTAAATCAGGCACCAGATGCAGCTGTTGAAACTTGCGACTCATCCGCTCAATGCCACAAGCACAAGCCTCGCCTTTGTCATCGAAGCTTTGACCGAGGCCGGTGCGAAAACATTCAGGCAAATGCTCGAGGGTGTCATACATGGCAACCACAGAATGAATCATGCCACCCAGATAAGCCGGATGTTCAGGATCGGCCAACACAGCTTTGGCCTCCGGCGACATTGAAAACTCGGTTGCGGCTTCATCAAAGGTAATCTGGCCAATACAGACCTGCTGATACAACCACTCCCTGACCCAGCGCTCTGACAATTGGGTTTTATCGGCCAGTTGCTGGCTCGTGGCCGGACCGATGGCCGCAAGCCCCTTATAAAGCCCCAACTGTTCACCAACAAAGGTCAAGGCGACATTCATACCGGCAGTCACACTGCCGCTGACCTTGCCGGCAAAGGCTTGTAAGGCCTTGGGATCTCGGACTTCCGGGTTGCTTTGGACTGACATGGCTGACTCCTCGTGGGTAGAAAAACGTAGTATTTGACAGTATACAAATCAATGGAAACAAACCTGTGCCGCAGCACCGATCTTTTGTCCACGACTCGATACAGATGCCACACGGGGCCTCGACTCACAACTCAGCGCCCAGTCACTGGACGAGAAACACTGGACCAGAAACCCCTCAGGTCCTCGGACAGCCCGTCGCGCAGAGTAGATCATCAGTCCAGATCAGGTAAAATACAAGAAACCTTAAAATCAGGAATGCCTGTGAACCGATTATTCAGCGTGATTTTTGTCTTTGCCTTGATCCAGGGTTGCTCTCAAGAGCAATCCGCTGATCCACAGACTGAACTGGCGCACGACCAAGCACCGGCCGTCGCCGAGCAAACCGCAGTGGGATCAAGCGAGACAGACAGGCAAGCTGACAAGGCACCGGACTGGCGTCAGCATCTAACCCAACCAGAGATGATGACCTTCGACGCCAACACCAATTACTATTGGGACTTGACCACTAACGTGGGGGAGATGCGATTTCGCCTGTTCCATGCAACCGCACCCATGCATACCAGCAGCACGATCTTTCTCACTGAGCAGGGTTTCTATGACAACCTGACTTTCCATCGGGTCATTCCTGGTTTTATGGCCCAAGGTGGTGACCCGACGGGCACCGGCAGAGGCGACCCAGGCTACAAATATGCCGGTGAATTTGCCGGTAATCTGTCCCACGACAAACCAGGATTGTTGAGTATGGCCAACGCCGGTCCCGACACTGATGGCAGCCAGTTCTTTATCACCTTTGTCGCCACGCCATTTCTCGATGGTAAACACACCCTATTCGGCGAGTTAGTCAGCGGCATGGAGACTCTGAAGGCACTTGAGGCGCGGGGCAGCCGCAGCGGCAAGACCAGCGAAACCCTGACAATCATCAAAGCCACAATTCATCAGGAACCAGCGGCGCAATAAGAGGTGAACAACACACTGCGCCCGAGACTACCGGGCGTCGCCTTAACCCGAGATCGCAATATCGGCGAATCGTATATGAGGCATCAGGGCAGACCGTTCCCAGTTCCAGTACTGCTGGTCACCAATCATCGAGATCTTTCCTAGCATGTCATAAAAGTTACCGGCAACGGTGATTCCCCGCACAGCACGCACCCGCTCGCCGTTTTGACACAAGTAGCCTGAAGCGCCAAAGCTGAAGTTTCCTGAGATCGCATTCGCACCTGAGTGCAGCCCGGTCAGGTCCGTCAACAACAGGTATTCACCACCCAGCAGATCCTGAGCCAAATCCTCGCCCTTACCAATCTCCAGCTGATGCAAACCAACACCCATTGTTGATTTAGGGCCGCGGGTAGCATGCCCGGTGGTAACCAAATCAAAGAACGACGCCGTCGCGCTATTGTGAATCAAGGATGCCAAATTACCGTCGACAATCAGTGGCGTCGACTGGGTCGCCGCTCCTTCTGAGTCAAACAAAGCATAACCAAAACCGGCACTATTCAAGGGCTTATCGATAATATTCAAACGCCGATCAGCGATCAATTGACCGACCTTTTCGCGCATGGGGTTCACCCCATCTTTGGCTGACTTGCCGGAAAACATCATGGCAAAGGTGTGGAATAACTGGACCTGGGTTTCTTCGTCAAAGATGACATCATAATGACCACTGGCAACGGGCGTGCCCTCAAGCAGACCCAGACAGTTTTCATGGGTTCGCGTCACGATCTGAGTCAAGTCTAGCTCACCGAACAAGCGCGCAGCCTGACCGACACCATCCATCGCATTTTTATCGCCGTCTTCCACTAACGCATAGGCATAGGCGGCGCACATACGGCTCTTTGAGTAGGCGCTTAAGCCGGCGCTGGAGAAGATATGACGCTCGCCGGTATTATCCTGGACACCATTATAGGGCACATTTTTGACCTTGTTCTTCGCCGCCAGATTGCGTTCCATCGCTAGCGCAAAATCAATTTGTGCATCAATACCAACATCCTCATGGGGACATAAGACCTCGTCGTCGGTGTGCAATACGGCGGCGTTCGCGAGAATCGATTCGTGGGCATCCACCGCTGCGAAACTGGCGTTCAGCAAGGCCTGCTCCACCAGCGACTTGAGCGCCTCCGTATCCGTGGCTTCACTGTATGCGGTACCGACTTTGCCGTCTTTGATGACCCGTAAACCCAGTATCTGACTGGAGCTTACCTTGTATTCTTCCAGCGCTCCCTCTCGGGCTTTCAGAGACAGTGATTGCCCCTGATCGATAATCAAATCACCGCTGGCGCCAGCGGCTTTTACCAGGTCGAGTATCTGATTGGCATTCTGTTGCAGCGCCATCAGGCATTACCTCCGACCAGGATATCATCGACTTTCAGGGTCGCCTGACCCACGGTCGTGGGTATTGAGCCCGACACCGAGCCACAGGTGCCACTGGCCAGTGCAAAATCTTTACCCACCATGGAAATTTCCTTCAGTACCTTCGGGCCCGTGCTAATCAAGGTTGCGGCCTTGATCGGGTAGAGAATCTTGCCGTTCTCAACGTAATAGCCCTCGGTGACCGCAAAGTTGAATTCACCAGTGCCCGGCTGAACGGAACCACCCCCCATATGGGAAGCGTAAATGCCCCGCTCCATGGAGCCGATCATATCGTCTAACTCAGCATTACCGGGCTCGATAAACGTATTGCGCATTCGGGACGCCGGAGCATATTTATAGGATTCTCGTCGACCGGAACCGGTGCGGGCAAAACCCGTTTGCTGGGAACCGATCCGATCCACCAGAAAACTCGTGAGCTTACCGTCCTTAATGAGTTGGGTACGTTGTGAATCCAGACCTTCGTCATCGATATTGATGGAACCCCGCTCCTTGATCATGGTGCCATCATCAACCGCATTCACCACTGGGTTGGCAATCATCTCGCCCATCTTGTCATGGAACACCGACGCTTTCTTGGCCACCGACGTGGTTTCCAACAGATGACCGCAGGCTTCATGAAAGATCACACCACCGAAGCCGTTACCCAGCACCACGGGCATACGCCCGGAAGGACAGGGTTTGGCACTGAGATTAACCAACGCCTGGCGCGCCGCCTCTTTACCCGCGGCCTCGCTGTTCATCCGCTCAACCAACTCCCAACCCATCAGACCACCATCGTTCCAGCTGCCCGTGGACTGCTCCGAGCCGTCAGAGGCAATCGCCACCAAAAATGCTCTTGTGTAGTTTCTAATATCACCAGTGTGCAGGCCTTCACTATTGAATAGCTCGATCTTCTGCTCTACCTGACCACAGGTACCACGGGTCTGCGAGATCATGTTGCTCGCTGCTCTTGCGGCTTTATCCGTTGCCAACAGGAACGCCACTTTGCCGTCGACTTCTGGGTCTGTCGATAATATGCGATTTGCGGCATGCTTGTCTTCGACTCGCCGATAGTCAAAGTTTGTGAATGAGATTCGCGGATCCCGTCGGTCTTTCGCCGCCAGCTCTGAGACAATACGTTTCAGCTCGGCCTCTTCAGCTTTATTGGTATAGCCGTACAACACTTTGGTGCCATAGACTAAGCGCACGCCGACACCAAAATCGATACCAGACTGGACTGATTGAACGTGGCTGCTCAGGGTGCTCACCATATTGGTCTGACTGCGCTCAACAAACAGCTCTGCGAAGTCTGCGCCCAGCGAAATCGCGTGATCAATAACTGATTGTGCCAATGACGTATTGAGCATCAAGTTTCCCTTACCTTAGTGTGAATGACCCTATTGTAGTGAATTGAACCCGGTGTTGGTATCAGCTGGGACAATTAATCCACTGTGTACGAGTATG
>DGOD01000108.1 GCA_002389265.1 Gammaproteobacteria bacterium UBA4475 | reverse complement strand
GTTTGACTATTTCACCGATGAGATCTTCGATGCTTTCTACCCAGGTTATACTGATAGTTGGCCGACATTCTACGGCGCCACCGCATCCACCTATGAAGCAGGTTCTGCAAGGGGCTTGATCTATCGGCGGGCAGACGGCGTCCTGTTGACCTATCGCGAAACTATTCGCAAACACTTCACCACCAGCCTGGCCACGCTCGAAACCGTAGCCGATAATCGCAACAGCCTGCTCACCGACTTTTATCAGACTCAAGTCGATGCCATCGACATAGGCAAAAATAACAAACAGCAACGATTTTATATTTTTCCTAACAATCGCGACAAGGCGGGGAATGATCGACTGGCGTCCTTGCTCACAGAACATGGCATTGAGGTCAGACAAGCCACCGAGGCTTTCAAAGCTTGCGGTATCAGCTACGCCGCCGGCGCCCGTTTTATTGATACGGCACAGCCGCGAGGTCGGTTAGCCACAACCTTGCTGAGCCAGCAGGTTGATATGGATGCGCCGTTCCTGGCGGAACAGGAACGACGTCGAACGCAGAACCTGGACAACCAAATCTACGACACGACCGCTTGGTCCTTACCGCTGTTATTCAATATTGATATCGCCAACTGCACAAAGGTCAGCAACCTGCCATCGGTTGCCTTTACCGCTGCGCTATCCCGTCAGGGTCAGGTTATCCATCCCGAGGCTACAGTGGCTTTTCTGGTGCCCTGGGGCGACATGGCTGCGGGGCGGTTTTTAAGCGCGGCATTACGGGCAGGCGTCACCGTCAAGAGCGCTGATGAGGCATTCACGATGGCTGATAATACTCGCTATCCTGCAGGCACACTCATTATCGAAAAACGTAGTAACTCGGCGGACATCCTTCGACAGATAACAACTCTGGCCGCCGATAGTGGCGCTCAGGTCATCGGAGTAGATGACAGTTGGGTTGAGCAAGGTCCGAGCTTCGGCAGCAGCAGCACGTTCACATTGTCAGCCCCAGCCATCGCCATGGCCTGGGATGAACCCACCTATTCCAACAGTGCCGGTAACACACGCTTTGTGATCGAGCGGCAGCTGAATTACCCGGTGACGGCCATTCGCAGCAGTCAACTCCAACGTGCCAATCTGAATCAGTACCAGGTACTGATTCTGCCCACCGGTGACTATGCAACGACGCTTGGCAAAGCCGGCGCCGACAATCTTCGAGACTGGGTGAAGCAAGGAGGCGTGCTGATCACGCTGAGCAGCGCAACCGCCTACGCGGCGAGCAACGAGGTCGGATTACTCGACATCAAGCGGGAGGACGCTTATCAAGACGCCACCGATGAACCTGACGAGCCGGCTGAAGATACCCGCCCAGGTAGTATATTGGACACCGACGACGCTCTTCGGCTCGCGATCACAAGCACTGGCCAGAAGCCTGATTATGTGCCCGGCATACTGGCCAATATCACCATTGATACGCACCACTGGCTCACCGCTGGCGTCCACACTAATCTGGTAGCAATGGTTCAGGGTAATGCTATATATGCACCGATTAAACTCGCTTCAGGCAATAATATTGCCTGGTTCAACGGTGCCGATGAGCTGCTGGCGAGCGGTTATCTGTGGCAGGAAAACCGGCAGCAACTGGCGCGTAAGCCATTTATGGTGCACCAACCCATGGGGCGCGGCATGGTCATCGGCTTTACTCAGGAACCCACCTACCGGGCCTATCTGGAAGGCCTGAATGTGTTATTGATGAACAGCCTGTTTAGAGCGCCTGCCCATGCTTCACCAGCATTCTGATGAACTCGCCGCGCTTGCATCAGCAGCACATGATTGCAAAAGGCCGCCACTAGAGCATGCCGCTGATGGGAAGAATCAAAAATAATCAGGCACCGACCTGAACCTGCAGCCAAA
This sequence comes from Gammaproteobacteria bacterium UBA4475, assembly GCA_002389265.1. GTDB lineage: Bacteria > Pseudomonadota > Gammaproteobacteria > Pseudomonadales > Azotimanducaceae > UBA4582. Next base: position 1,897 of record DGOD01000108.1, on the reverse strand, counting down.
CCCACTCACTAGCAGCCCTTAAATTCCGGCGCACGCTTTTCCGCAAAGGCGCGCCGACCCTCTTTGTAATCCTCGCTGTCAAAACAGACATCAACCAAACCAGCAATTGCGCTTGCCGCCTCGATTTGAGAGTACTTTTCATAGGCATTGACTGCGGCCTTGGCTGCCTTGACCGTTAATGGCGCATTCGACGCAATTCGCTCGGCGTAAACCTGCACATCTTTAAGAAGGCTTTCTTCACTGACAATAAAATTCACCAGACCGACCCGCAGGGCCTCGTCAGCCTCCAATAGTCGCGCTGAAAAAAGCATATCTCGCGCAGTAGAGGGACCGACTAATCGCGCCAGCGCCGCCAAACCCGGATACTCATAACCGAGACCAAGTCGTGCTGCAGGGATTCCCAACCGTGAGCCTGGCGTTGCAAAGCGAACATCGGCATTCAGAGCAATCGCTAATCCGCCACCGATGCAATAACCGTCAATCATCGCTATCAGCGGTTTGCTGAAACGCGCCAACCACTGACTACCACGGGCTGAAATCTGACCGTACTCGTGGCGTTGAGCTGCATTTGCGCGCTGCTGATCGAATTCCGAGATATCAGCCCCCGATGCAAACGCTTTCCCGCCGGCACCTTTCATGATGACCACACGGACATCCGCGTCAGCTTCCATCATCTCCATGGCATCGCCGATGCCTTGCCACATTTCTAATGAAATCGCGTTGCGACGTTCAGGCTGATTAAAAGTCAACCAGCCAACACCCTCGCTTACCTCAGCTAGGATCTTGGTCGTTTTCAGCACTAGCTGCTTCATTTCTCTCGCCCCTCAATTATTTTGTTAAAACCCAACAGCACCGGCTTGCCGCGGGTGGTGTTTCAATCTCCGCCGTCCGCTTACGAAGACCTGCACCCCAGAGCGACAACATTTATGACTCGATTGATTGCCAGAACGCTTGAACTACAGGTGAGACCGACAGACTCTTTGTTCTAGTGCAGAACCCCACATGAATCTCTGTCAACGCCGGACCCTCGGCCAGTATCTTGACCCGCCCTGCCAGCGGACTATTGTCGAGCACCAGCGCTGGCACAAAGCCGACGCCACAGCCCAGCGCCACCAATGACAAGATAGCCTCATTACCCGCCACTTCACTATAAATATTCGGCTTGATACTGAGTTGTCGTAACCAATCGTCAATATGGTTTCGAGCCGGACCACTGGTGGGCAAAACCAACGGCACAGCAGACCAGTCAACCGGTACACCTTTATCAAACTGACTGTCCACCGGCGCGATCGTCAACATGGGAATGGACATGATGATTCGCTTCGTGAGTTGCGGGTCATGGTCGTCTGCCAATGCTGCGACCACCACATCACAACCTTCATGGAGGCGCTGCAACGCATTAACCGCGTAGCCCGTCTCCAACTGGATCTCCACCAACGGGTATTCTTGACGGAACCGCGCCAGAACCTGAGGCAAAATACTTTGGCTCGCTGTCACCGAGGAGAACAGCGACAATTTACCGGATAGGTGCTGCAGCGACACACCCAGGTCAACCTGCAACTGTTCACCGCGAACGATCACATCTTCGGCATACTGCCGAAAAAGCTCCCCCTGCGGAGTCAGGCTCACTGTCCGATTGTCTCTGAGCAGCAGCGCACAGCCAAGCTCTGCCTCGAGACGCTGAATTGAGCGACTCAGGGCCGAAGCACTCAGATGAAACTGCTCACTGGTTTTGCTGAAGTGTAGATTCCGACAAAGGCCAAGGTAGATCTGAAGGGTTTGTGTATCCATCCAGCAGCGCGCCATCTTCGGAAAGGATTGAGCTCGCAATTATTGCACAGAGTGCGATTTAGTTTAAACAAGCTTGTTCATTAACCTTGTTCATAAACCTTGTTCA
>DGOD01000311.1 GCA_002389265.1 Gammaproteobacteria bacterium UBA4475 | reverse complement strand
GTGCTAAAGATGGTGAAAGGTCAATTGATGAGTATTACGCTCCCGACTTCATCATGATGTCAACTTAGACAAAGACAAGGAACATCTAATGGAGCTAGCTTATTTTGAGGTCCTACAAATGATTCAAGCGATGATTGATCGGTTGGAAGGTGTATTCCAATATTGGATGAGCGCAACCTTCGCTGCGATTGTGGCAAGTCACCTCTCTGGAGAAAAGTTAACTAAAATATATGCGGGTATGCTCACTGCGCTTTATCTCATTTTCACAATATCAGTTGCTGTGCGAATGGCAGCCTGGAACACTATCCTAGAGCGCTATTCGGGTATGTTGCTTGAGATAAGAAAAGACCCAACGGTACCCTCTGGGATGGGCACCGTTATAGTTGGGAGTCTGTGGGTGACATTAATTTTAGGCGCAATAGCGACTTTAGTTTTTATTTGGCACTCATATTCGACAAACAAGAAAGACTCAGTTGCCCCCACTCACTCATCCACTCACCTGCCAGAACGAGACTCGTTATAGCGCCGTTTTGGTTGAGTAAATCTTCAAATGCCTTTGACCGCTTCGATGGATGTCGCCCACGCCGCCGTCAGTCATAGCTCAAGACGCCTTAGCGTGCGTCTAATGTTAATTTAGATACCCTTCTACCGTTTTTCGGCTAGCAATACAGCAACAAGACCTAATGAAATCATAGCACCAAGTTGCTTTCTAGTTCGAATATTGCCTCTTAGCATCTCGTTCATAGCAGCTGCCAACCGACTGACCTTTGTTTCTGATCAATGTAACTCAGGGTGAATTTTGGGCGATTAAACGGCTATGAGGCGAGCTACTGACAGCTAACTACTGCTGGACTCAGGCAAAGAGGGCTTTTATTTGTCTCATACTTTGAGTCTGGAAAATAGATTCAAGGCGTGTGAGACTCGCAGCTGATGATTTGTGTGTTGACCTCGGTAGCCCATACCGAACCAGGAGTTCAAAGATGTTGAAATATATAAGTAGTGTGGTGATTTTTTGTCTGGCTATTTACGTGGCGCTCAGTTTTTTACCCGGTGACCAAAACCCAGTTGACGAGCGCATCACCTTCGTCGGCTCCCTGTTCACGGGAGCTGAACAGTATGAGTTGTTCAATCGTTTAAAAACAGTGTTTCCAACGAGAACCATTAAAGCCGGGCCAAATTCTGACCGGTTCCCTGTCGGCAAGACGATGACCCTGCCTGAGTTTTATGCCTTTGATGGCGAGAATTATGAGGTGACTCAGTTTCTTGACGACACCCGGACAGTGGCGTTGCTGGTGATCCAGGATGGCGAAATTCGTTATGAAGACTACTGGTTGACTGGTGGCGTTGATGTGAATTGGATGTCCATGTCGGTGGCTAAGAGTTTTGTCTCGGCCCTTATTGGTATTGCGATCGACGAGCAACTGATCTCCGGAGTTGAAGCGCCGATCACCACCTACGTGCCCGAGTTGCTGGGCTCCGCTTACGACGGAGTGCGTATCAAGGATGTGCTGCAGATGTCATCCGGGGCGCGCTGGAACGAGGATTACAGTGATCCGAACTCGGACATCATGCGCTATGGTGCAGTGATGGCAGCGGGCAGTTCCTTTGATGATTTTACCGCGAGTCTCGAGCGAGAAAAGCCGCCGGGAACCTACAATTATTACAATTCCACCGACACTCAGGCGCTGGGTATGCTGCTCGCTCGAGCGACGGGCATGTCCATGTCAGAGTATGCGCAGATCAAGCTTTGGGGGCCGCTGGGCATGGAACATGATGCCTACTGGATCACCGACGATGCTGGCGTGGAAATGGCGGCTGGTGGTTTGCAGGTGACGGCCCGTGATTATGCGAAACTCGGCCAGCTGTATCTTCAGCAGGGCAAGTGGCAGGGGCGACAGATTGTGCCCGAATCTTGGGTGCGAGACTCGTTGATCGCTGATGCGCCACACCTGTTGGCGACAGCCCATCCTGAATTTCCGGTATCTTATGGTTACCAGTGGTGGCTACCGGTCAGTGACGAAGGTGAGTTTTCGGCAATCGGCGTCTACAACCAATTTGTTTTCGTCAACCCGCAACGAAATGTGGTGATCGTCAAGCTGTCTGCCAACCCGAAGTATGGCCTGACAAATGATGAGTCATCCTATCGGGAATTGGAGAGCTTTGAGTTTTTCCGGTCAATTGTGGGCCAGCTCTAATATAGCGATGATTNNGATTCACGATTTACGATTCACATAGGTATAGTGGATAAGTGTAGTGGGTAGGTGCAAAGGATCGCCAGCTAGTCGCTAATTAATACAGCGCTAATAGATAAAGCGCTGATGGATAGAGTCGTCATCAAGGGATGGAAATATGAGTCACCGACAAACTCTTATTGATTTGATTAAAGCACCTACAGCGGTGCCGGTTGAACAACTAGATATTACAGTTGGCACCGTCAAGACCGCGTACCTTCAGGCAGGCCTCGGTGCACCGGTTATTTGTCTGCATGGCGCGGGCGCGGGCGCGGTGACATGGTATCCGTCGCTGGGATCCTTGGCAGAAAAATATCGGGTAATTGCTCCGGATATCATCGGCTACGGTGAATCTGATAAGCCTGATGGGGCTTATGACAGACCATTTTTTGCCGCTTGGCTGCGCGACTTTATGCAGGCGTTGGGTATAGCAAGAGCACACATCGTGGGCTTGTCTCAGGGCGGTGCCATCGCGCTGCAGCTGGCACTGGAAAATCCAGAGTTGGTAGACAAGCTGGTGTTGGTTGACTCTGCTGCCTTGGGTGCTCAACCGTCGTTGCCGTCGTTTATCTCTATGTTGTGGATGAACCTGCTGCCGTCAAATGCGGCCAGTCGGTTTCAATCGCGGTTTCTGCTCAATGATACGGCCAAGCGGGTGCCTGCCCATCGGCACTATTCCGTAGAGGTACTGAAGAAACCAGGCGGTAAACAGGCTTTTTCTCAGGGCAGGGGCGCCGCGGTGGCGCCAATGGCTGAGGCGGAACTGCAACGTATTGCCCATCAAACCCTGATTGTATGGGGCGAGGATGACAAATTTTTTTCCATGAGTCATGGTCAAGCCGCGGCGGATGTGATGCCGAACGCCAGTTTTCAGTCTATTCGAGAGGCGGGACATTTGCCGCTCATGGATCAACCCGAAATTTTCAATCAAGCCCTGCTGAAATTCCTGGCAAGTTAAGGGCGTGGTGCGCAGAAAAATTAATGACGGAGACAGTTCATGGCGGAATTACGCGAGTTACTTCACGCACAATTATTAGCGTCTCTGCCAGACAAAGACACCATTGTTATGGTGAATCTGGTCCGCTTTCGCGAACATTCTTTAGATAGCGACGGGTCGGGCTGGGATGCTTACAGTCGTTATAGTAAAGCTGACATGCCGTTGTAACGAAAAGTCGGTGGCACGGTGTTGTGGGCCGGACGCGTGGCGTTGAAGACCACCTGATTTTCGCCGCTGATGAGACTCACTCGAAATTGGCGAAGCCCAGCAGGAGGTAAAATTTTGCCATCCTGGAACTTCGAAACCGTTCTGATAGGAGAAGATTAAATGATTCATGGATCCTGCCATTGTGGCATCGTTACTTGGTCCTTCAACCGCCTGCCTGAGTCAGCAACAGCTTGTAACTGTACGGTCTGTAGGCGCTATGGTGCGCTCTGGGCCTATGAATATGCGAATCAAGGCGTGCAGGTAGCCGGCCCGACCAAGCTCTACATTCGCGATGAGTCTCTGGCATTTCATTTCTGTGGACAGTGTGGCTGTGTCGCTTATTGGCGGGCGATTCAACCAGATGCAGAAGGCGGGCACCGCATTGCGGTCAATTTGAGACTGACTGAGCCTGAGCCGATCGCACACATTCCCATCCGCCATTTCGACGGGTTCGATCGGTTTTTAGACCTGCCGCAGGATGGCCGATGCGTCTCTGATTATTGGTTCTAGTTGTTGGTTCTAGTTAAGGGGGCGCTAATTGATGCCTGATTTGAGCTTCGCGGAGCAAGCCAAGTACCTGTCAGCTTGCCAATGGTGACGTCGCCAAATTTCCTGGGGCGCCCGCGAAATTTTGACGCTTTGCACTCAAGTTAAACTATGATTTACTTTTGCCTCATCAAGCCTTAGGGCCAGGAGCTTTGTATGCGCAATTTTCTTAAGATTCTTCTGGGCTTTGTCGCCTTGCTCGTGGTGGTCGTTGTGGCCAGAACGATGCTCCACCAACCGGCCACCGAAACGGCTGTGCAGCCAATTGATGTTGCGGTAGATGACGCGCTGATTGCCGAGCATCTATCCCAAGCTATTCAGATGCCAACCGTGTCTTTCGAGACTGCCAGCGAAGGCGATGTGCAGGTGTTCAACGCTTTCATTGACTGGGTCAAGGCAACCTATCCCGAAGTGAATCAGGTCATGACCCTGGAACAGCTGGAGTACACACTATTGTACAAGTGGCAGGGCAGCGACCCGACCCTGCAACCTATCCTGCTCACGGGGCACTATGATGTGGTGCCGGTGATCCCCGGTACCGAAGACCTCTGGTTGCACCCACCCTTTGGCGGCGAAATTCACGATGGTGTTATCTGGGGGCGGGGGGCGCTAGACGATAAAAGTGCCGTGGTGGCTATGCTGGAAGCCGCGACCTGGCTGATCCAACAAGGCTTTGCGCCTGAGCGTACTGTGTATTTCAGCTTCGGTCATGACGAGGAAAGAGGCGGGGGTGCCGGCGCCGCCGCGGTGGCAGAATATCTGGCCCGGGCGAAGGTGCAATTGGCCTGGAGCCTGGATGAGGGTTCCTTTTTGTTCGACAAGATGTTGCCGGGTGTTGAGCGCTTAATGGCGGCGATTAACGTTGCCGAGAAAGGCAGCGTGACCCTCGCTGTCGTCGCCAAGGGCGCTGGTGGTCACTCGTCTATGCCACCTCAGCAAACTGCTGTGGGGGTTCTGGCGCAGGCCATCACCAAACTTGAAAACCAGCCGGTGCCGGGTGGACTGGAAGGTTTGAGTCTCGATATGTTTGATGTCATCAGTCGTGACATGCCCTTTGTGGCGCGCATGATGTTTGCCAATCGTTGGTTATTCGGCAATATCCTCGAAGAACAGCTAGCGCAGCAAACCTTTACCAATGCCATGTTACGCACCACCACGGCGCCCACCATGTTAAGTGCGAGCATCAAGGCGAATGTGCTGCCGATCGAGGCCACGGCCATCGTCAATTTTCGAGTCCATCCGCGAGACAGTGTGCAGGGAGTGGTGGATTATGTCACAGGGCTAGTGGGTAACGAGAATGTTTCAGTGAGTGTCAGCGGTCGTGGTGGTCGTGGTGCATCAACGGTGTCAGATAAAGATTCCGCGGGCTTTAAACTTATCGGGCAAGCGGTGCAGGAAGTTTACGGGGACGTGTTGATTGTGCCGGGACTGATGATCGCAGCATCTGACACCGTTCACTATAGTCAGGTTGCGGATAACTCATTCCGGTTCAATCCCATGGTAGTGACCAGCAGCGATCTCACTGGATTCCATGGGACGAACGAAAAAATTTCAGTGGCCAACCTGGTACAGGGCACTCGAACCTATGTTCAGGTGCTGCGTCACGGCGCTCACTAACAGCGATTTACAGGGACTTGCGTCGCAATCGGCGCATACCCCCTAACCAGCGATCAATGTCGTCACCCTTGCGGCGTACATAGTCCTCGACTTCAGGATGAGGCAACACATAAAACCGTTCTTCACGCAGGGTCTGCAACACGGTCTGTGCAAGTTGCTCAGGTTCGATGATGCCGTCTGTTTGACCATCACCCAGGCTTCTGGGGGCCATAGCGGTGTTGACGCCCTGCGGGCAAAGCACTGATACTCTGATACCATCATCGCCGTGAGTAATGGCGAGGAACTCAGCAAATTTCACCGCGGCGGCTTTGGTGACGGTGTAAGGGCCAGAGCCCATGGCGGCCAACAGGCCCGCGGCCGAGGCGGTATTGAGTAGGTAGCCGTCGCCGCGTTCGATCATGGACGGCAACACGGCACGAGCCGCGTAGATGTGCGACATGACATGCAGGTCCCACTGGGCTTGCCAGACGTCGTTAGGTGCGTCGGTCAAGACTCCAGAGCCACCGGCGCCGGCATTGGAGCAAAACACGTCAATCCGACCCTGGCTCGCCAGGGTGCGATCCACCAGGTCGATGATTTGTGCTTCGCTGGTTACATCGCACACTTCACCGATACAGCCAATTTCTGCGGCGGCAGCCTTCACGGCAGCCTCGTTCAGATCCACCAGAACAATGGATGTTGCGCCTTCGGCGAGAAACGCCCTGGCCATTGCCTTGCCAATACCGCCGCTGCCGCCGGTGATGACGACGACCTTATCTTGCATTTCCATGGTTTGATTCCTGTTGTCAAAAGTATGGGGGAGCTATCTGCGAACTGCATTGGAGTCGCAGGAGTTGCAGTGATCAATGAGGTTTCTCAGAGTTTGTACACGCGCGTCGCCGTGCCGCTGAACAACGCGTCTTTATCTGCCTCTGAAAAGTCAGCGGTGAGCTTCTTCATCGCGTTCCAGTAGACCTGGTAGGACAAGGACAGCTTGTCGACGGGGAAGTTGCTCTCGAACATGCAACGCTCCGGGCCAAAACAGTCGATGGCGTAAAGGTAATAGTCTCGCTGGGCCGCGACCACTTCATCTGAAGTTGGTGGTATTGAACCCTGTTCCCAACCATAGCCGTTGCAGGGCATGGCCAGCCCGCCAATTTTCGCCACGACATTGTCGCAGCGAGAAATCGCGAGGATATCTTTTTTCCATTGGTCGAACACCTCATCATGCTTGTCAGCAAAGGGTCCGACTCGTACTGGGGATCCAAAATGGTCGAGGACCATCACGGTATTTGGGGTGGCCTGGGCCAGGGCCAGATAATCTTCGTTCTGGAAGTGGTAGTGCCAGGTGTCATAGGTCAAGCCCAGTTCGCCGAGTAAGGCGACGCCGCGGCGAAACGCAGGTTGCCGATACAGGTCGGGAAAAGGCGTGGCATTCAGCCAGCCTGTGACGTGATCAGCGTCATGGGCGCCGCCCTGGCGGATACCGCGAAACAAGCCTTTACTCGTGGCTGCATGAGCGTCTAAGACTTCTCGAATCAGTCCTGAGTCCTGGGTTAGATCAGTGTGGGCCACTAGCGCGGCAATCTCGGCCTTACCCTGGCCGCGACTGGCTTGAGCGGCGGCGGTGACAAATTCGGTTTCGCCGACGGGGTACAGATGGGCGGGGCCCGTGGTGTGATACTCAGTACCACACTCCATAAACACGGTCTTTTTGATGTTGTGGCCTGACTCGGTGTCATTCCACAGATCTTCAAGCAGAAACGGCGGTAACATGCCGCCAGCAACGCTACGCCACATATGATGATGGGGGTCGACAATCTCTCGCTCGGGATCGATTATGGGTTCAATAACCTGGTCGAGCCAGACTTTCTGTTCCGCTGTGGTGAGTGCCATAGGTGCCCCTGCTTGTGATAAGAGTACGGATACGAATACAGATACTACCGTGAAAAACCCGCTTACGTCTCGCACTCTTCGCTGGCCTGCCGCAGCAGTGCCTGCTCGAAAACAGGGGCGTCTTTTTCCTTTTTGATTTCATCAAACAAGCGTTCGGCCTGAGGGTAGTTCAGGCGCAGATACGCCAGCCACTGTTTGACTCGATTGCCGAGAAATCTCGCGGGATACAAGGGTTTCGTGATGCTGTAATAGTCCCATATGAGGCGCGACACCTGAGCCCAACTCATGGGGGCATAATCTCTGTGTTCGGCGGCGGCCTTGATGGCTAAGGCCAGATCAGGCCGCGCCAGAATACCGCGCCCGAGCATGTAATCGTCACACCCGGTTTGCTCCACACAGCGTTGCCAATCCTGGGGCGACCAGATTTCACCATTGGCGATGATAGGGATTTTTAGCGCCTCACGGATCTGGCCGATATATTCCCAGTAGGCCGGTGGCTTGTAACCGTCTGCCTTGGAGCGGGCGTGGACCGTGAGTTCAAAGGCGCCGGCGGCGGCGACCGCCTGAGCATTTTCCATAAAGAGACTGCGGTCGTTAAAACCCAGGCGAATTTTTGCGCTGACGGGGATTGAAGGGGGTACATTGCGGCGTACCGCATCGACAATCGCATAGATCTGTTCGGGGTATTGCAGCAGGCAAGCGCCGCCATTGCTGTTATTCACAGTCTTGGTCGGACAGCCGAAGTTCAAATCAATGGCGATGGCGCCCAGTTCGGCGGCCCTGTGTGCGTTTTCGGCCAAGGTTTGGGGACAACCGCCGAGCAATTGTAATTTGATAGGCGTGCCGCTGGCGGTAAGGCTGTTGGTCTCGAGTTCCGGGCAGTGTTTTCTGAAGGTGCGCGCGGGTAAAACCTGGCGATTGCTGACCCGTACAAATTCGGTAACACAGCCGTCCAGCCCGCCCAAGCTGGTGAGCAAAGCGCGCATATGCAGATCAACGACGCCCTCCATGGGGGCTAATACTAGGCGCATAAGATTCATTGGACCAAGAAAAACGTCGCTATTGTACCTTGGTTTTTGACTGGGTTGTTGCAACAGTTGCTGAAATCGTCCAAGCGACGGTTCCTGCTACGAGCTAAATGGGGTCCACGTGGCGCAGCCAGAGCCCACCACCCCGGTGTGGGCGAGGGTCGTAAGATCGATGGCCGAGCAGTCGTTGAACTCGAGGCGACTGTTGGGCAAGGTCGGCATCAGTGTAATCGATGGGGCTGGATTCTTCTGGCGTGAGCCAGCCGAGAACGAAACTCAGATGCATGGCGCGCCGCCAAAGATCGGCGGTCTGGTTAGCGCCGCCGCCGTGAATGAGTTTGCCAGAATATATCAGAGCATCGCCCGCTTGCATTTCTGCCGGGTAGGAAAGACTGGCGTCGGCTTGCTGCTGATAGTCAGGCCAGAGGTGACTACCGGGAACCACCCGAGTGGCGCCCAGTTCATCGGTAATATCATGCAGCGCGATCATCGCGCTTAAGGTGGCCTCGGGGGAGTCAGGCCAATTGGTCTCAGAAACATAGGGCCAATTACCACAATCCCGGTGTAGCACTTGGGCTGCAGACCCGGGCCCGATAAGCATGGCTTGGGCTGTGTTAACCCAGTAGGAGCCACAATGAGGTAGTAGTACGGCATCAGCCAGGGCGGCATAGATTGGATTGTCGAGCATGTGAAAATAGGCGGGTGAAATCTTACCGAGGCTGGAGAAGCGGATGGTGTTGTTGCCTACAAACGCCTTACCATCTTCACCCAGCCCTTGAGTCGCCGCGCCTGCCTGGAAGTCAATGGCGGCGGCCGTGATGGCCGCGTCCATGGTCTGGATGACAGCAGGATCGAACAGTCCTTTGATGATTAGACCGCCATCTTCCCGGAGTGCCGTCAGTAGGGTGTTCAGCGGAGCGTTTGCAGAAATCTCTTGTATCGCCATTGAATTGACCTCCGAGCCTGTGGCGGCGCTGTTGTCTATGCGTTCAGTCGAGCCCAGAGCGTAACACGACAAGCTATAAAATACGCAGCAGTGGCCGTTGCCAGCCGCTGAAGCGTATTTGTCGCTTGGTGTGCAGTATGACGGAGATTTACAGTCAAAGTCCCACTGGCAAGTACGAATGTACTACACACAGACCTCGCCTTCACAGACCAGGCAAGTCTGCCGGCGGCGCGTGCAGGCCGGTAACTTCTGGCTTTCGCCGAGGCTGG
>DGOD01000254.1:1957-7570 GCA_002389265.1 Gammaproteobacteria bacterium UBA4475 | reverse complement strand
TCCGCGCTGCCTGCCGGAGTTTGAGGCCGTGCGGCTGGCCAGTCCTGAGCGCCTGGAAATTGCCAGCTACCTCGTCGAGTTGGCGCGGGCGCGGGTGGTATGGCGTGTTGATAACCAGGACCAGCCCCTTAAACAACTGTTCGAGACGCCTGGCGACCCACTTGCCCTGCAGGCGGTTCACGCCACACCCCATACCGGCTGGTCTCCGAGCCTGATCTACCGCGGCAAACGTTGGCCTGTCGAGGCATTGGCCGACTATGCCGATCACCTGGTGTCTCGCAACATGATCACACCTGCGGCAGGGACCGCCCTGACCTGGCTGCACCACAACGCTTTAACGGATGGCGCTCTGCGCCTCGACGGCCGCAAGATCGTGGTGATGGGCGCAAATGCGGAAATGGCACCGACGCGATCGTGGCTTGAAGCAGGCGCCAGCGTGTTATGGCTGGATGTCGCCGCGCCACCGCCGGAATGGACAGACCCCAAAAATCCTATCGGCAACCTGCAATGGTGTCCGGCAGGTGCAGACCTACTGCGGCAACCCACGGAAATTCTCAGCACGATACGCGCTTTTGCGGGCAAGGATCCTGTGGATCTGGCACTGTATGCCTATGCGCCGGGACAGGCTCGGGAAATGCGCCTAACGGCGAGCATGAGTGAGATCATTAACGCCTTACCGCAGGCGCTAATCAATAGCATCACCATGCTGGTGTCGCCGACCACGCCAACACAACTCGGCACTCAAGACCTTGAAATGATGCAGGCACGCCGCAACAAGCGTCCAGGATGGGAAGCCGCGCTCGACCAACTAGGCCTGTTAGGTGGCTGGGGCAGCGAGCAATACCAGAGCGCTGCCACTACTCGCACCGTGGTCGACATTCAGGGCGCAAGCTACCAGGCCGCCCAGTATCTCGGCAAAATATTAACCGCCGAATGCTGGGCGAACCTGGGCCAGCCCGAATCAGACGAGCCCAAGCCCCTACGGGTATCTGCCAATACTGCCGCTATCACCCGTACCCGATCCCTCGACCACCCTGTGTTTGCTGCTGCCTTCGGCGGTGCCGCCGCCTTAGGCGTCGAAACCTTCACGCCCCGGCAATCGCGACAGGTAAACGGTCTGCTGGCGGTCCATGACTGGTTGCATCCAGCCATGCCTGTACCCGGGCAAATGAGAGTCCACGGCGGCATTCACACCTTGCCGTATCCCTTGTCGTCAGCCCTTAAGGTAGCCGCGGCCATTGGTTTTGCGCGCTCGCCCCGACTGCTCCTACGTCTCATATCAGGATCAGCGTAACGGTACCACGCTGGGCACCTGACTTGACGGTCTTTCCCACAGCTTTGATCTGATAGGTACTTATCATCCGGTGCACGATGATCAGCACTTGACTCATGACCTTCGGACTGTCGCGAACCGAAAGCGTAAGGGGAACGGAACACTCAGCACCCATTACCTGATTGGTCTATTCGGCAAGACCTCATCAACCAGATGCGCCGTCATGTCCACCATACGTCTGGCCCCGCAAGCGGGATAAATAGGGTCGGGGTAAAATTTACAAATGGCTTACCGCTCATTGTGAGCTAGATCGGGCTTGTGCTATTGAATTCGCTTGTTTCTTTATTCTTGGCATGCGAAAAGAATTCAGGCTGAGCCGGGCCTGAAAGGTTTGCCCTACCTACTTGCCACTTAAGTAACGTGAAAAACTATTATTTTGTAAATTTTACCCCGACCCTAAATATTTCGATCAAGCCGAACGCATTCCTCTTGAGGGGGTTATCGTCAATCAGATGTTTGCGTCTTTGCCGCAAGGGCGCGGCCAATGATATCGGCAAATTCAGGGCCCTTGCCGGCACGTATTTCTTCAATGGTCAGCCCCTGCATTTCATGCGGAAACACCAGCCATTTATCAGTCGCATGGACGTAAAAGTCAGGAGTGATATCCGTCATATTGCGGCTTGGCTTATACCAAGGACAGGCCACTTTCACTGAGGCAGGCATATTACGTCGGCACTTGCGTTTGAGCTTGTCGATGATGGCGCGAATTGATCGGCCTGAATCAAAAACATCATCAATGATCAACAACTCCTGGTCGGCCTCAACATTCTCAATCACATACTCGAGTCCATGCACATGAACCTCTTTGGATTGCCTGTCGATGCCATAGTAGGACGAGGTGCGGATCGCTATATGGTCTGTGTCGATACCCAGATAATCTAAGTATTCCTGGACTGCGATACCTATAGGGGTGCCGCCGCGCCATACGCCGATAATGAAGTGGGGCCGGTAGCCACTCATATATATTTGCTCAGCCAGCCGCATTGAATCAAGCAGCAGTTCATTGGAGGTAATAAATAGCTTTTCCATAACCATCCGTCTATCTATGTCATCTACGCGGTCAATGAGCAAGCCGGTCCCGCCTGCCCGCCCTTCTCCGGACGGATGAGCGGGGGTTGGCGAGTATAGGTTTAATAATCAGCTAATTCAATCTGGCCTGCTGCCGCAACCGCGGGCACTACCAGATATGCACAAACAATGAGAGAGCTCGTCGTTCCCAGAGCGTGGAATAAAATTAAGACAAAAACTGATCATAATGATCACACATTCGGCGCAGAACTTAGTGGTATCAACGGCAAAACTGGCACGTTAGAATCAGGGAACGGTTCGAACCTAGTTAGACTCTTTATCAACCCCTAGCTAGATATTAGCCGTTGCAGCAGAATAACCATGGTCCGTCGAAGGGCACAATAGTCCCTCGTTATAGCATCAACGAAGAAGCAGGGGAGATAATCAACTTTAGATAGAAGGCAGTTTTATTAGGTACCCGCCATGATACACAAAGACACAACCGAACTTCGTCAGTCTATTATTGATGCCTGTTTGTGGATGAATAGCTCCGGATTGAACCAGGGCACCTCCGGCAATATCAGCATTCGAACGCTAGATGGGATTTTGATAACTCCCAGCAGCCTACCGTATGATGAGACTCGCCCGGAAGACATCATGTTATTACCCGGTGATGGATTATCGGGAGACGTCGTTGGTCATCATCGGCCGTCCTCCGAGTGGAAATTTCACGCTGACATATACAAAGCGCGAGAAGACATTCACTCTGTGGTGCATACCCATTCCCCCTATGCGACCGCACTCTCTATGCTCCGCCAGGATATACCAAGCGTGCACTACATGATCGGAATTTTTGGTGGCGATAGTATCCGCTGCGCAGACTATGCCCACTACGGCAGCCAAACACTATCCGATAACGCACTCATCGCATTGAAAGACCGAACAGCTTGCTTGCTCGGGACCCACGGTATGATTGCGTGCGGTGGAGACTTGAAACAAGCGATGTGGCGAGCAGGTGAGCTCGAAGCCATTTGTCAACAATATCATCTCGCCTGCCAACTTGGCACACCCCATCTGTTAACTGCCCAACAAATGCGAGAAGTAAGAGAGCGAATGGCAACTGGGTACGGTGTCTGGCCAAACCAATAATTTAAACAGGATAGTCAAAATATCCCCTTTTTTGGTCCGATTAAAAGAAGTGAGCGCCCAAGTGAGCACAGCAACAAACAACCTAACTGAAGGAATTTCCTCCGCTGAACGCGAAGGTGTTTATGCACTGTTACCGTTCATTCTGAACCCCAGTAATATTGCTCGATTTGAAGCCGGAAAGGTCATCATCGGTGACCGCCGCGCTTTCCCATTTTCTAATTCATTCGTTAGTTGTGAAACAGTCGATGAGGTCGCAGGCGCCATCAAAAATATGGTAACCCAGGGTAGCGGGCCATGGCTCTCTGCGGTTCACGCATTACGCATTGTCGCCAGCAACTATCCGCCTGCTGATGCATTCACTGATGTCGGCAGCCAGGAAGAACTACTGTCGCAATTACGCCAAGCACGAGACAAGCTGGTGGCGAGTCGACCGACAAATACAGCAATACAACTTCGTCTCGCTGCTGTACTCAGCACGGCGACAGAGGCGGTTAATAACCAACAATGTGTTGACGACGCGATCGCGGCTTCGATCAAACTGATCCTGCAAGGCATCTATGACGACTACGCGACCCGCGCCCGCGCCATGGCTGACCTTATCGAAGATGGCGATGGCATTCTAACCAACTGTTTTGCTGAGGCAGGATTCATTCTAGCATTGGCATTTGCAGCCAGAGACGGCAAAAAAATAACAGTCTATACGCCTGAGACGCGTCCTTACTTACAAGGCGCTAAACTTACTGCGCCGTCGATCCAAGAAATTGGCGTTGCGGTTACTCTCATCACCGACAATATGCCCGCTCACATCATGTCCGAGGGTAAAATTCAGAAGTACATTACTGCGGCTGATCTCATCACCGTCGATGGGCATGTCGTGAACAAAATAGGCACCTTCCAAAATGCAATCGCGGCCCATGCTCACAACATCCCATTCTTTGCTTTCGCTTGGGGACGAGACAATACTAAACTTGTCCGGGATGATATCGTCATCGAGGAGCGCGATCCGGCTGAGATCAGGCTTGCACTCGGTATGCCAACGACGATCGATAGCATCAATGCGCGCTATCCGACTTTTGACATCACTCCACCGAAATATGTTTCAGGTATCGTGACGGTTCACGGGGTACTTAACCCCTACATGCTGAATAACTACCCAAACTGGTAGCGCATAACATTTAGAGTCAAAGGAGTTAGTATGCCCGCAGCCATCATGGGGGGAACCGGAATTTACAGCCTGTCCGGCGTCGAAGTACAAGCAAGAGAAATGGCCAATCACTATGGCACAGCACAAGTCTTTATTGGCAAGGGTGAACACGAAGATATCGTATTTCTAACCCGACATGGTCCCGATCATAGTACCCCACCCCACAAAATAAATTATCGCGCTAACATCCAGGCACTAAAAGATTTAGGCGTGAGGCGAATAATGTCAACCTACGCAGTGGGTTCTATCACCGCAGATTACCCCGTGTTGGACCTTGCAGTGCTTCGTGACTTTCTCGACTTCACCCACGGCAGGGCATTTTCGTTTTTTGATGATTTAGAGCGCGCCGTAGGACATGTTGAAATGAGCAAGCCATTTTGTCCTGTGATGAGCAACAAACTCATGGAGCTCGCTTCGACACATAATATCAAGTGTCACGATGGCGCAACCTATGTCGCCACCAACGGTCCTCGATTCGAATCTCCAGCGGAGATTCGAATGTACCAGATGCTTGGCGGACACGTCGTCGGTATGACGTGCTGTCCCGAGGTATATCTGGCAGCCGAGTTAGGAATGAATTTCGCAGCCGTTGCTTTGCCTATTAACCTTGCAGCCGGCTTAGAAGATAAGATCACCCTGGTAGCAGATAATATCGTTGAAGTTAGAGAGAACATGACCAACCTTATGCTCGATGTGCTTCGTCATACAGTCGATGAAGATTGCATCCCACCCGTCATGTTGTGAACGCTAAGCATCTTGGCGCCACAGATATTTAACGATAGATGTTTGACAACAGCTAGTTGAGAGACGATATATAACAACAAAAAACGTGAGACCCTCCCACGGCATGGGCACGATTGTAAATCATGAGGGTGAAGGCGGTCACGACACCCACGCTGGCGGTGAGCCTCGGCAATGT
>DGOD01000254.1:0-1908 GCA_002389265.1 Gammaproteobacteria bacterium UBA4475 | reverse complement strand
AAAGAGAGAAAGCCGGAATTACAGACAATATCGTCAGACTTTCGGTGGCTACAGAGAACATTGAGGATCTTATCGAGGATCTTGATAATGCACTAAGACAGATTTCCTGAACTCGGAAACTCAGAGAGTCAATATGCACCACGCGACAAGCGGAAAATTGCTCGGTTTTTGGGATCTGATGAGTATTTCCTTAGGGCAAATCATCGGCACCGGCGTCGTTGTACTCACGGGCGTCAGCATCAGCATGACAGGATACGGTGCACCATGGGCATTCGTACTCGCATTTGGCATTGTTGCAATACCGACAGTCTGCATCGCAGCGCTCGGTTCGGCGATACCAAGTACTGGTGGTAACTATACCTATGTCCGAGATCTGCTCGGCAGCCGAACTTCGTTTTTCTATTTGTCACTGCTCGTTGTTGGCCAGCTTATTCTGTCCAGCTTCGCGATCGGATTCGCCGAGTATGCCGACGCTCTGATCCCAAGTATTGATCTGGCAATCGCCGCTGCGAGCATCATGATTCTATGTTTTGTGGCTAATCTATTCGGAATAAAAATGGCGGCTAGATTTCAAACCTTGATGGTGTTCGGTTTACTCATCTCGTTGGCGCTCTATATTGTGTTTGGCATAAACCACATTGCGGACTTTTCACCCTATACGACTCTCCCCAGTGTGATGCCTAATGGGTTTAGCGGTTTCTTCGCTGCTGCGTTCCTCTTGAGGCTCAGCCTTATCGGCTCGGAATTCATTTCTGAGTTTGGCGACGAAATGGAAAACCCAGGAAAAATGATTCCACTGGTGATGGGGCTGTCACTGACCATTGTTGTTGCGCTCTACATTCTCATTGCGATCGTCGCCACCGGCGTGTTGCCACTCGAGCAGATAGCCGGCAAGAATCTCGCTGCGACGGCGGAGATCATATTTTCGCCCACGGTTTACGTGGCTTTTATTGGCGGCGGCATTATGATTTCTTTAGTGACCTCCCTCAACGCGATTTTCGGCTGGTGTACCCGTGGTCTTTACATGGCCACAGCAGATGGCTGGCTGCCACCAAGACTCGCTGTACTGAATCGACACGGCATTCCCTACATCTATTTAACCGTGTTTTTCCTCATCGGTATTACGCCGATTCTTACCGGCATGAGCCTCGGTTATGTCGCTATTCTAGGCAATGCCGTAGGCGCTATCTTTGGCCTGTTCCCCGTATTCGCACTTTTCAATCTGGCCAGCAAGCATCCTGAAGCCTATCGAGACGCACCCTTCAGGCTCCCGCTTTGGGCGACAAAAACATTGCCGCTTCTGGCTGTCATAATCTATGGCTATGGGATTTACTCATCCTGGGACTTTATCGGCAATACCGGTTGGCTGCTGTTGTTTGGCTATAGTGCCGCAGTGCTTATCTACATTCAGGCTCGCGCACCTTATGTCGCTAACAGGGCCAAAGTGATTGCCGAACAGGCAGCCGCAGGATCAAAGTAACGCACCAGAGTAACGAGCCAGAGCAAACTGCGCACAACATCGAGCAGCCATACACTGATTTGATAGCTGCAGATTCAAGGTAAGTGGCTTAACATCGAAACCGCCCATCCAATCTAATACCAATTCACAGAAATCAATCTGGAACAGCCTAATCATTGCTTAACCACAATCTCTGAGTGGTGCACCACTAATCATACTGGCCCAGATTAACCGTGGAGCGCACCATTGTTAGGTTGGTGCTAGAGCGAGCGCTGGCGACCGTTAGTTCGAGAGATTCCTAGTCACTCAAGGATGCTGAATCTACAGGTGCTATTCAGCCCGAAGGCAATACTTGGGCAGCACATGACCGTTCCCCCTAAATTAGCACCATGATGAAAATGAGATTTCCGTTTACTCTTATGAGATGGAGGTCTCCACATGAAGAAGCG
>DGOD01000302.1:9953-15991 GCA_002389265.1 Gammaproteobacteria bacterium UBA4475 | reverse complement strand
CCTTTTTCGGTTGAGTCATATCAGTTGTCGTTAGCCGACTGTCAGAGCTTTCTTATATAGGATGGTGCGAGTCTGAGCAAATGCTTTGCTCGCTAGAATATGTTGCACAAGGCTGATAGTCGGTCGACTTGGCTCGAGTTGCAGGGGCATGTTCAGCTCATGGTAACTGCCTAAACGCGGGAAGTGGTATCTGGCAGGCGCGACTTCGTCGGGTTGATTTGAAGTGTTCTGCTGGTACACTGCCGAGGTAACTGGATTTAGGGTCAGCATTCTAAAGATGCTGGCGAAGCGTTAATGCAAAGCGCTTTAAGACAGAGAGCGTTAAAACAGCGAACTTCAAAACAGCAAACCAGAGGGTATGGGCAATGATCGATTTCGAAATTCCAGAAGATGCAAGAACGGTCCGCAATAAAGTGCGAAAGTTTGTTCAAGAAGAATGTCATCCCGCGGAAGAGAGCTGTACCGCCGACAATTTTGAGAGTGTTCTTGCTGAGCTAAGAGGCAAGGCCCGGGCGCAAGGTCTTTGGTGCCCATTTATACCCCAGGAGCATGGCGGCATGGGGCTGCGACCTTTAGCGAATGCGCTGGTGCAAATGGAACTGGGTGAAAGCTTTTTGGGTGCACTATCGATGAACACTCAAGGTCCTGACGATGCCACTATGTTGACGCTACTCGAACATGGTACCGATCATCAAAAAGAAAAGTTTCTCAAACCTTTGCTTAACGGTGAGAAACGCATCTGTTATTCCATGACTGAAAAAGCCGCCGGTGCTGACGCAACGGGTATGCAAACAACCGCGGTGTTGGAAGGCGATGAGTGGGTACTGAATGGCGAAAAATGGTTTAGCTCGTCCGCCAGTGTTGCAGACATAGCCGTGGTTATGGCCAAGACGGACCCCGATGCACCACGTCATGAGCAGTACTCCACGTTTATTGTCGAGTTGCCGAACGCCGGTTATGAAATTGTTCGAAATATCGAAACTATGCAGCCACACACGGAATTGGGGCTTAAGTTAGGCGGCTCCCATTCAGAGATTAATATCGAGAATTTGCGCGTGCCACGAGAGAATATTCTAGGTGGTCGGGGCCAGGGATTTAACATGGGTCAGCATCGACTGGCCTATGGTCGCCTGCGACATGGTATGCATAATGTTGCCATCGCTCAGCGCGCTCTTGACCTTGCTGCCGGTCATGTGGTCAATCGAGTGACATTCGGCGAACGTCTGGCGGATCGTCAAGGCGTTCGTTGGATGTTTGCTGATTGCGCTGCCGAAATCTATAAGGCGCGCTTGATGTTGCTGCATATTGCCTATAAGGCCGAAAAGGGCATGGACTTGCGTCAAGAAAATGGTATAGCCAAGGTGTTTTTGGCAAACATGGTGCACCAGGTTGTGGATACTGCTCTGCAACTTCATGGCGCTTTGGGCTACAGCCACGACACCCCCCTCGCTCGTTGGTACACCGCTGTTAGGTCCCAGCGCCTAGTAGATGGACCCGACGAGGTTCATCGCTGGAGAACCGGTGCCAACGTGATTAAGGCCTTTGAAAAATATGGTACAACGGCCTCTGCTTGTGGTGGTGAGTTGTTCGACTAACCCTTCACATTTCGCCAACGGCGAAAATGGCGAGGCCAACGGGTTTCTAGCGTCGCCAAGCATCGGCCTGTAGCCTTCAATGATCAAAGGCGCCTGCAAATAGATGGGCGTTTTTGATCTGCCGTTAATCTATTACAGCTGAATGGGATNNGATCAATGGGATCAATGGGATCTAAGGTGGCATGAGAAAAATCTCACTGCGCAAGCGCTTCCAGATGAATCAAACGCTTACTTTGCGGGGGTCATCGCAGCCATTGGGTCAACTGGATCGTCGATGATACCTGAGGTGAGCAAGGGTGCCACAACAATGTCGCTCGCGTCCATCATTTGCACAACGCGCTGCAACGAAGCGATGACTTGGTTTTGCTCCCAATCCCTTAATTGATTAAACCGTTCAGTGAAGTGCTCCTGTAGCGGCATGGGTGAGTTGGCTAGCACCTCTTTGCCGTGATCGGTCAGATGGACATAGATCCGACGTCGATCAATCACACCGCGTTGGCGACTCACTAGGCGGTGCTTCTCCATTCGATCAACAATATTAGTGATGGTTGCTTGGCTTAAGCTGACAGCACTGGCGAGTTCGCCAGTGGTGATCTCCCCTTGATCACGAATGACGCGCAATATCAGCAGCTGCGGGGTGGTCAGCCCGGTCTTTTTAAGCAGCTGCTTAGAATGCAATTCGGTGGCGCGAATCAGCTGTCTCAAACTCATCAGGACCTGATCGATCGGTTCTACCATGTTCATAATTCTCGTCAGTATCTCGCGGATAATATGCTAGCTCATGCGGCTAGGCTAGCGAATATGGCGCAGCTAAATCAAGGTATAGGTTCTTCTTTGAGGCCTTTATAGAGACTTGCACTCATCAGCAATAACACTAGACAGAATGGTAAGCCGACAGCGATGGTGAGGGCTTGCAATGAAGCCATGCCGCCGCCAACAAGCAGGGCAATTGCCACCAAGCCCGTCGCCGTGCACCAGAATATGCGTTGCACCACTGGCGCGTTCATTTTGCCGCCGGCGGTCATGGTGTCGATGACCAACGAGCCTGAGTCGGCGGAGGTGACGAAGAATATCGCGATTAAAACAACGCTGATGGTTGAGACGATGCCAGCGAAGGGCAGGCCTTCGAGCATGACATACAAGGATAGCTCTGGGGGCATCTCGGCGAGTGCCTTAACGCCAAGGTTAAAATATTGATCGAGACCAGTGCCGCCGAGGGTCGACATCCAGACGATGCTGATTATCGTTGGCATCAGTAGAACCCAGGCAAAGAACTCGCGAATGGTTCTGCCGTAGCTGATTCGAGCGATAAACATGCCAACAAAAGGTGACCAAGAGATCCACCAGGCAAGGTAGAAAATGGTCCAGCCATGGAAAAATGCGTTGTCCGGTCGGTCGATCCAATTACTGAAGCGAGGCAGGTAAGCCAGATAATTGATCGTGGTGTGCCACAGCTGTTCAAAGATCAGCAATGTTGGGCCTGTGACGAGTACAAATAGGCACAGCAGCGTGGCCATACCCATGTTGAGCTCGCTGAGACGTTTAATGCCTTTGTCGAGGCCCGCGATAACCGATATTAGCGCCATGATCATGATGACCACGATCAGTAATATTTTGGTGAGGTTACCGGCGGGGATATTGAACAGGTGATGTAGGCCTGCGGCTATTTGCTCGGCCCCGAACCCCAGTGATGTGGATAAACCAAATATGGTCGCTAATACGGCCATAACATCGATAAAATGACCGAATGGCCCCCAGACGGCTTTGCCAAATAGGGGGAAAAATGCTGAGCGCAGGGTCAGCGGCATCTGGCGATTGAAACAAAAAAAGGCCAGCGCTAGTCCAACCAGACCGTAGATTGCCCAAGCATGCAAACCCCAGTGAAATATGGTGGCGGACATGCCGGCTTCTCGAGCCACAGCAATATTCTGCGGATCGATGCCCAACGGTGAATTCAAGGTGTGAGTTAAGGGTTCGTAAACGCCAAAGAACATCAAGCCAATCCCCACACCTGCGGCAAACAGCATCGCGAGCCAGCCGCCGTAGTTATATTGGGGTTTTGCATCAGGACCACCCAAGCGGATCTTGCCAAAGCGTGATGCCGCGATAGCGATACAAAAGAGGATGAAAAAGTTCGCTGAGATCAGAAAGAACCAATCGAAAGTTGAGGTCACCCAGGTTTTCATGCCGAGAAACAGTTCAGCTGCCAGTGCAGGGTACATTAGGGTCGTGGTAACCAGTGCAATGACCGACAGCGCCGAGATGGCAAATACCGGGTTATGGATGTCCAGTCCCAAGACCTCAATATTATCTTCACCAAGTTCATGACCGATATCGATGGGTTCATCGACCGCTTCGCTGGCCGTTACAGATGACGTCTTAATAAGTGAATCCTCCGGTGATTGGGTAGCGTTCGAGCGTCTGCCCGAGAGCTTCTTTTAAGGGTGCAAGCCAAGGCTCGAAATGCCGCCATTGCTCGAGTCCGCTTTGATAGATAGGTTGCCTGACTTGCTCTGAGCTGGGTGTTCTCACGGAGCGCTGGGTTTCGTGGAACGCCAAGCATTCTGGTTCAAAATCCAGGCCTAAAAATTCCAACAAACGTCGAACCTGAGCTTCTGTGTCGTTCACGACCTCTTCGTATTGCACGCGCAAAATTTTGCCTGGCAGTACCTGGTCCCAGTGATCCATCAATGCCACATAGTCGCGATAGTATTGGCCAATCTCATGCAGGCCATAGGTGAACTCCTGGCCGGTGGCGAATAATTGCTTAAAGCCGCTGAAACAACAGGCCATGGGGTGGCGACGGGCATCAATTATGCGAGCATTTGGCAAGATCAAATGAATCAGACCGATGTGGCGAAAATTGTTCGGCATTTTGTCGATGAAATAAGGTGCACCTTGGCGAAAAATTTGGGTGTCACTGAGATAGGCTTCGCCAAATTGATTTAGCTGCTCAGGGGCAAGGTTAGTCAGGCTGGCTGGATATTGCGGCTTGTCATTAAGCATTCGTCTGCCGCCTAATCGTTGCGCCAAGGCGCTGATGTTGGGCAGTTCGAGAGTGCCGTCAACTTGCGAATGAGAGGCGAGAATCTGTTCAAGTAGGGTTGAGCCGGCTCTTGGCAGGCCAACGATAAAAATCGGATCTGGCGCAGGACAGCCGGCCCCTGCTAAAGAGGCGAAGAGCTCGGGGGTACACAGGCTACGTTGCAGGTCGAGATTCTCGGTCATGCGGTCCGCACTATAGCGAAGCTGTTGTTTTCGGCTCAAGTTACCCCGCTCGTAGTAATTCATGGCGGCGTGGTAGTCCTGCGCATCCTCATAAGCTTTGCCTAAGGCAAAGCTTAAGTGTGCCTGATCTTCAATAGACGTTTGCTCCCTATCCAGCTGCTGCTGCATAGCGAGAATTTCATTTGCGCCGAAGCGATAGGTTTTGAGATTGGCAAGGCTCCAATAGGCGTCACCGAAATCGGGCCGAGCGCCATAGGCCTTTTGGTAGTCGGCGATAGCATCTTCGGTGCGATCAACGGTCTTTAAGGCGTGGCCGCGGAGTAAGTGCAGCTCAGGTGAGCCGGGCAGTTGTTGGATAATGTCGTCGTAAATAGCCAGGGCCTCGTCGAAGCGGCCAACGGCTACACACTGGTTCGCATAAGCTGTCCGGTAAGACGGATTGCCGGGCATAGCCTCACGTAACAAGGTAGCTTGCGCCATGGATTCGGCGTACTTTTGGCGACGATAGAGCACATTCATGTAGTCAAATCGCGCCAATACATTGTCTGGCTCAAATGCCACGGCACTCTCGAGAATAAACTCGGCATCGTCCAATACTTCCGACTTGACCCCCAGGTCCGCTAACAGGCGCATCGCTTCAACGTGTTTCGGTTGTTGCTGTAAGAAATTACGACACAGCTGTTCTGCCCTGAACCATTTACCCTCGCTGATCATGTTGCGAACACTCAAGAGCGCGGGTGGCAGTGCGGCTAATTTATTAGCTTGGTCTGCGGCCTGCTCATGCCATTTGGGATGCTCTGATGTTGAGGTCAGACGACTGATCGCTTGCCAGCTTGCCAGCAGAGAATTATTCAGTTGTACGGCGTGTTGGAAGGCTTCGAGGGCGTCTTTCTGGCGATTAATCGCTAGATAACAGTGGCCTGACTCTTGGTACGCACGACCAAGTGTCGGGTCCTGGGTTGTCAGTAAAGCGAGGTTTTGTAGTGCTCCTTCGACATCTTGCCGGTAACGCTGGCTAACGGCGAGTAAGTACAAGGCGTCGGGATGATTAGGTTGTGTGATGAGTACGGCGTTAGCAGATTCGCCTGCCGCTTGAAACTGGCCCGCCTGCAATTGCTGGCGGCCCTGTGTCAAAATATGTTCATGATCAGGTTTTTCGTTAGGCATTTGTGCCATACCTATGTTCTTAGGTTAGGTGTTCTTAACTTAGGTGTT
>DGOD01000302.1:1192-9930 GCA_002389265.1 Gammaproteobacteria bacterium UBA4475 | reverse complement strand
CAAAGGTTCTCAGTAACAACCAGGGTGAATGGTTCACCCTGGTTGTTGACTGCCACTAGGTTTTTTTGTCTAGCGCAAGTCGTATGAGACACGAAGACCAATAGTCCGAGGTCGGTTAGTCGTAATACGCTCGAAAAAGTCCTGGCGATTGATGTGCAGCTCAGCTCGTTTGTCAGTCAGGTTTGACACGAAAAGCTCAACGCCCCAGCCGACAGATTCGTCTTGAACCCCAACGCTGGCATTAACCAATGTATAGGCTTGCTGGGTTGAATTAGGCTCTGTCGGTGTGTCCACTAGTGAGTTAAGTGCTTCACCGGCATATTTAATGCCCAACTGCCAATGAGCGTTCAGGGCGCCTGCCATCTGCCACTCGTAGCGACCACGAACGCTGCTCTGAAATTCAGGTGTCAGCGGTAATGGTGAGCCTTCGTCAGCAACAATAACGGCGAATGCCGGGTCAACCCGAACCAGTTCCGTGTCGTTGTAGGACGCAGCGGCATACAGGGTGAAGTTGTCAGTTGCCAACCAGACCAAGTCTGCCTCAATACCCATGATCTCAGCGTCACCGCCATTATCGACGATGGTTAAGACGGAAATATTCTGCGAGTCAAACTGAGAGACCTGAATGTCATTCCAGTCGATCTTGTAGATAGCACCGTTAAACCGTACCTGGCCATCTGCCATGGTGGTTTTCCAGCCGAGTTCCATATTTTCAAGTGTGTCTGATTCAAATACATAGGGTAGACAGTAGCCAGGGAAGCCGGTTGCTGCGTTGGCTTC
This sequence comes from Gammaproteobacteria bacterium UBA4475, assembly GCA_002389265.1. Taxonomy (GTDB): domain Bacteria; phylum Pseudomonadota; class Gammaproteobacteria; order Pseudomonadales; family Azotimanducaceae; genus UBA4582. The sequence goes on along the minus strand of DGOD01000302.1, from coordinate 9,150 downwards.
AATGGGTGCTGCTGTGCCGCATTCGGTGCCATCTGCCAAAGTGTTGGTGTCGTTAGCATTATATTGGCCGCCTTCTTTGGCTGCTGCGCGGTTGAAACCCGGTGGGCGGTAGCCTTCTGACCATGATGCGTATATCAGCATGTCATCGCTCGGCGTCCAGCTGGCAGTAAACTTGACGATGGTATCATCAACACTGATGGGCTGCAGTTCGGCAAAGTTAGCCTCGTAATCGCGGCCTCCCGTCACAGTCGGATTAATATCGTTGGACAGGTCGGCGTCGTCGGTAAACAAGGGTCTGTTACCGTAGCGCCATGCGCCATAGCCCTTATACGCGTACTCTAGGTCGTAATATCTTGCGCCAGCCGCTAGATTAAACTCGCTGGTAACATCCCAAGACAATTCGCCAAATACAGCTACCTGGGTCTCTGTTCGCGTGTTGTCGTTACGGAACTGCGTGTTGAGTGTTGTCTTGCCGCGGGCATTGGCTGTGGAATTGTCGAAGGTTGAATTGGTGTTGATATCGATGGGAGCAAAGCCCGCATCAATCGGCGCCTGGTAGTTGAAATCGCCGACATGCTCAATTTCAAAGTCCTCGTAAAATACACCGGCGGTGAGATTGACGGGGCTATCGAAATCGGTGGTTACGCGAAACTCGTGAGTCCAGCGAGTATTTTGATTTTCGATATGGGCGGCATTAGATGGGTCGCCACACTCAATGACGCCGCTATTGCCGCTGAGCGTTGGATCCCAGCCGTAGGTAGTAGTTGGACCGCCGTCAGCTGCGCTAGGTAGACCCGTGTAGAAACTGCCCACTAAATATTCACACTGGTAGCCGGAGATAAAACCACCGACGTTGGTGTAGCCGGTGTAATCAATGTTGGCGACAACTTCGCGGTCCAGGAAGGCGCCGGTGTAGACCAAGTCCAGTGCGCCGACTCGCCCTTCCAGGGTCCAAGCGGTTTGATTGAATTCGTCTGACAGGCTGTCATCGGCAAACCTGTTGACTTGCAGGTCACCAATCGTTGGGTCGTAATCGAATACGCCCTCGGTCTCTAATGACTGTTGCGCATGTTGTACGAGCAGGTTCCAGTCGTCATTGATCAGGTATTTAAGGCCGGCCCGAAAACCCGCGTAGCTGGCGTCGTTGAAATCATCTTCAACCAGATTCGAGTTTGATGCAGTCGCTTTGCTGACGGGAACCACCAGGCCGCCGGCGCCGACAATATCGCCGTTGGCGAATACAGTGCCGGCAGGGAAGGTCACGCTCGCGCCTGGAAATGTCGGGTTGACCGTATTATCGGCCTGGAAAGTGCCTGCGACATTGTCGATGTAGCCACCTTGACGATCATTGTAGAGCGCGACACGAACGGCCATCTTGCCTTCGATGACGGGCAGGTTGAGCATCAGTTCGGCTGAGTTGCTGGCCTCGCCGCCTTTGGTTGATGACCAGCTGCCATTCATGCTGGCCTGCACTTCATCAATCACGGGTTTGTTGGTGATCAGGCGAATAGTGCCGGCCATTGAGCTGGCCCCGTACAGGGTGCCCTGGGGCCCTGGCAGTACTTCGATGCGTTCCATGTCACTGATATAGACGTCAAGATTTCGGCCGCCAGCGGTGACGGGTTGCTCATCAAGGTAGAGTGCGACGTTGGGTGCGGAGCCTTGAGACTCGGCGACTGTAATGTTGATGGCGTCAACGGCTGCGCCACGAATATAGATCTCACTCTGACCTGGGCCACGCCCGCCCGCATTAACGTTAGGCAAGTATTGAATGTAGTCAGAAAATTCCTGGATGTTTTGTTCTTCCAGTTGGCGTGAGCTCATTGCCTGCACGGCTAATGGGACATCCTGCATGCTGGCGGAGCGCTTGGTGGCTGTCACGACGATTTCTTCCATCTCCGCGGATGCGGTGGTGGCAGTGCCAAACATGACCGCGAGAATAGCGATATTTAATTGGTTTCTTTGAAACATGAACCCCCCGGGGATTGAGCGAAAAGAATAATACTTTGACATGAAAGGGAATTGTACGATTTTCTCTTTGAAATTGCACCTTTTGTGGATAGTTGCCATCGAGCACTTCGAACAAAAAGCGAATTAATGCGGCTTATAGGGGGTCGTCTCAAGAATATAGTATGAAGTCTAAAGATATGTAATCTAAATAAAATCAATCGTGATAAGTGTTGGTTCAGCGCTCGCTGCGAACTTGATCGGTCAACGACAAGACTGGCAAAAGGGGCGCTGTGCTCTGCCGCGGGGCGCCTTAGCTGAGGCGGTGATGGCTAGGCTGGAATCTTTGGGAGGTCGCTATTGTGAAGATCTGGGGTTATTTTTAAGATCATCTTCGGCGAAGGTTGCCAAATACAATTGCTCAACCTGTGCTCTTGCCCAGGGCGTTTTCCGTAGAAAAGTCAGGCTCGATTTCACCGAGGGTTGCTGTTTGAAGCAGTTGATGTTGATTAAGGTCGCGAGTTCCTCCCAGCCGAAGTGCTGCTCAAGCAGGGTGACAATGTGTTTGAGCGTCAGACCGTGTAACTGGTTGTTGGGTTGCGAGTTTGTCATGGGTAATTGGGGCTGAATCCTTGAACGTCTTGGTGGAGCGTAACAGTAGATGTGGATCTGAGGAGCAACAATAACATGGATTTGTATTGCGCGATGAGTTGCCGGCCCCAAGCAAAACGTGGTTAATTGCCTGTAGCGTTTACATCAGCCAAATCAAAGCCGCGCCGAAGACGATTCTACTGAGGAACAGGAGGACACCATGAATCTGGAAGCCAGACTAACGCAACTCGAGGATATCGAGGCGATACGGCAGTTGAAGGCACGCTATTGCGAGGTCTGTGATGCGAACCACGATCCTGACTTGATCCTCACCTTGTTTACCGCAAATGGCATTTGGGAGGGTGATGGGATTGGCCGGCATGCGGGCCATCAGCAAATTGCTGCGCTGTTTCGTTCATTTCAAAAGACCATCAGCTTCTCCCAGCATATGGTTCAGAACCCGATCATTGCGGTGGATGGCAATCACGCCACGGGGCGCTGGTACTTCTTTGGTCTGTTCACCTATTACAAGGGCCAACAACGCCGCTGGCAGGCCGCAAGGTATCATGAGGAGTATGAAAAAGTGGCGGGAGTCTGGCAAATCAGCCATCTGAAAATCGTCGAACCGGTGATGAGCGCCCGCTATGAACAGGGTTGGCGCAATGGCCAAGTACCTGCAGAGAAGCTTGAGCGTGAGTGATCTTGTGGTTCATGGCCATTGTGATTCGAAATTTGAAGCCGTGCGTAGCGGCTTTGTGGAGAATTTTACCCAGCGCGATGAACTCGGGGCGTCAGTGGCCGTGATGTACGAAGGTGAACTGGTGGTCGACCTGTGGGCTGGTTATGGAGATGCCAACAGAACCCGACCCTGGCTAGAAGATACGCTCGTCAATGTCTGGTCTGTGGGCAAAGCCATGACCGCTTTGACCCTTTTACATCTACTGGAAAACCGCGACATTGATGTGAATTCCAGGGTTGCCGACCACTGGCCCGAGTTCGCTCAGGCGGGTAAGGAGCAGATTACTCTTGCCCAGGCTATGTCGCATCAGGCTGGACTCTGCGGCATCGATTCGCTGCTGCCTACAGACGCTTACTTTCATTGGGATCTCATGACCGCGGCCATTGCGCAACAAAAGCCATGGTGGGTCCCGGGACAAGCCCATGGATATCACACCAATACCTTTGGTTTTCTTCTGGGAGAGCCGTTGCAACGGATTGCTGGACAGTCATTCTCTGACTACTTTCAACAACAGATTGCCGGTCCGCTGGGTATGGACTTTCAATTCGGCGTAGCGGCTGATCAGCAGCATCGCTGCGCTGATTTGACGTTTTTGGATCGTGCCGGTACAGGCTTAACGGCCCCCGTGGTGGCACTGGACGCCGGTGACACATTAGGTGCCATGCGCGATCGAGTGGCCAATAACCCGCCTTTGTTGTCTCTCGGGGTTAATTCAACAGCCTGGCGGCAGGCGGTCTTTCCTTCCACCAACCCGCAGTCCAACGCCCGTTCAGTGGCCCGTTGTTTCGGCGAGTTGGCATTGATCGCAGCCGGCAAGCGCGCGAGTGTGATCAGTCAGGCGCAATTGAATCGCGCCACCCAGATTGTCAGCGATGGGCTGGACCTTAATGTCCAGCGCCCGACGCGATTTGGGTTGGGTTTTCAGTTGACGCAGCCCGACCGGCCGCTGGGGCCGAACCCAGGCACCTTCGGCCACTATGGCAATGGTGGTCATCTGGGTTTCGCGGATCCTTCCCGGTCATTGGGCTTTGCCTATCATATGAACCATCAGGGATTTGCCTGGCGTGACCCGAGAAATATCACGCTCACCGATGCGGTGTATCAGTCACTTTAAGGCCGTCGCCTCGTCCACATCACCAACCCCTGCAGAGTAGCGAATGGAACACGCCAAAGCATACATAATGTCTAAGCCCGAAGCTTGGCAAGACTATCCCTTTAATCTCCCGGTGGCAGTTTACAAAATCCGACATAAGATGTTTGCCACCCTGAGTGAAAGTGGGGGGCACTGGCGGATGAATCTCAAGTGTGAGCCACTAGAGGCGATGATGCTCAGAGACGTGTTCGAGGCGGTGCTGCCTGGCTATCATATGAATAAGGCCCACTGGAATACGATAATGCTGGATGGCTCGATCCCCGCGAGTGAAATCGAGAGAATGATCGATAATTCCTATCAGCTGGTGGTCAAAGGCTTGACCCGTATTGAGCGTCACCAGCTTGAAACCCGCTATGCCCCAGCCGAGCTCTATGGGTCGCGAAATTGATTTTTCGTTGTGGGCGGGCTTTCTGGCTACCGCCGGTTGTTAGCGGTTATGCTGCATGAGGAATAAGCGTGTCGAGTTCGACACAAAAGAAGAACTGACGGGAGACGAGCTTGAGTGCAACTATTGAAATCACACAGGATATAGCCATCATCACGATGGATGACGGCAAAGCCAATGCAATAAATCCGACCATGATCGCGGCGTTGAATGCTTGTCTTGATCAGGCGGAACAAAGTGCCCGTGCGGTGGTGCTTGTGGGCCGAGAGAATCGATTCTCGGCGGGTTTTGATCTGAAGCTGATGTCTAGCTTGAGCAGCGATCAGGTCACTTTGATGGTGGATGATGGCGGTCGATTGGCGCTGCGTCTGTATGCGTTTCCCATGCCGGTGGTATGCGCCTGTACCGGCCATGGTATTGCCATGGGCAGTTTTATCTTGCTCGCGTCAGACATCCGTATCGGCTCAGAAGGGCCCTATAAGATCGGCGCCAATGAAACCGCAATTAATATGGTGCTGCCCGTGTTCGCGGTGGAGCTGCTCAAGGCGCGGATTGATCCGCGGCATCTCGGTCATGCCGCCATTAACGGCCATTTGTATGACCCTGATGGGGCCGTGGCAGCAGGTTTTCTGGATCGCATTGTTCCCGCCAACGAGGTCAAAGCGACTGCAATCGAAGTCGCCCTGGAGTTGAGTGCTCTGACAAGCCCTGCCTATGGTAAGAATAAACGCTTGATTCGAGCGCAGACGATCGCAGCGATCGAGCCAAGTCTTTAAATTGGGTGGCCTGGCGCCATCTTTACCCAGGAACAGGCTGTTAGCCTATTTCTAGACCATTGTTAGTCGATTTAAGGAGTCCTCCATGAAAGCTGCAATCATGCGCGATGCGCGTCTTGTCGTTGATACCATCTCACGACCTGAGCCAGCCGCTGGCGAGGTGCTGGTCAAGACCCTGGCTTGCGGAATCTGCGGGTCAGACTTGCATGCGTTGAAGTTCGGCCAGCAAATGGTTGAAACATCCAAGGCAACCGGCGGCTCCTTCTCCATGGACTTGAGTCATGATGTGGTGATGGGGCATGAGTTTTGTGCTGAAATTCTAGACCACGGACCCGGCACAACAAAGTCCCTCAAGGCGGGCACGCGAGTCTGTTCTGTGCCGATGACGATTCGCGATGGCGCAGTGAGCACGGTGGGCTACTCGAATCTGGTGCCCGGTGGTTATGCAGAAAACATGGTGCTCCACGAGTCGATGCTGCTGCCTGTGCCGAATGGTCTGGCCAGCGATCTGGCAGCGCTCACAGAACCCATGGCAGTGGGCTACCATGCAGTGCAGATGGCCAAGCTGAACAATGCCGAAATTCCTTTGGTGATTGGCTGTGGTCCCGTGGGTCTTGCGGTCATAGCCGCACTCAAGCGCCTGGGAGTTGGCCCTATAATCGCTGCTGACTTCAGCGAGACACGCCGCAAGCTGGCGTTGATGATGGGCGCCGACGAGGTGGTCAATCCTGCCGAGTCTTCGCCCTACGACAGTTGGCGATCGGTGGCGATGCTGGGTGTGGATGGTTCGCGCCTGCCGGAACTGCCGTTGGTGGGACAACAATATCGGGAAGGTGTCTTCTTCGAATGCGTGGGTATTCCCGGCGTGATCGATCAATTGATGGCTAATGCCCGTCGTGGCTGCCGGATTGTGGTGGTGGGTGTGTGTATGGAGCAGGACCATATTCGGCCGTTAGTGGGAATCAACAAAGAGTTGAACCTGCAATTTGTGCTTGGCTATACCGCCGATGAATTCAAAGAGACCCTCGGGCATATTGCCGAGGGAGAGCTGGATGTCGCCCCCTTGATTACCGGCAAGGTCGGGCTTGACGGTATCGCGGCGGCTTTTGTCGATTTGGGCAGTCCCGAAGTGCATGCAAAAATTCTGGTGGATCCGTCCAGGTAAAGACTGTGTGTAAAAACGGGCTATAAAAATGCTGGGTCAGCCCGCGCTCAAGTGGTTCCGCGTGCGGGTTGAAAGGTTGGGCGCCGGCTGTTGCATCAATCTCGCAATACTGTATATTAATACAGTTATTATAACTAAGTCTTCACGCTCAATCAGAGGTATCGATGACATATCAGTATGAGGTAATTGCGAAGATGGCAGCTGAGATTTCCAAGCAAATGCTCAAGCTTAATAATCAGCTAGATAAAGTCATCGACAAGCAAGACGAGCTTATCGATCCCGAATCACAGAAGGCGGTAGTGATTGCGTTGGTCAAGGATCTTAGGTGGGATGAGGCAGCGAAATTGTGTGCCGAACAAGCCAAGGAAGATGATAAGCGAACCCGTTTGGCTGAGGAAGAAAAGCATCTTCGCAGTGAGTTGGAGGCTTTGCGCGAACAACTGGTGAAGGTGTCAAACGGTGAGATAGTCGAGCCACCAACAGACTCGGAAGAGTGATTTCAGCGGGCGTTCATCGGGTTCTGGCGGCGGGTCTAGCCAACCTTTAATAGAGGCAAACAGAAATTTTTAACTGTTGATTTCGTGCGATAGATCAGTTCATTCCTGATAAGCGCTCAATACAGATAGCGGATCTCATCCTTCACAAAGGTATAACGCGGTTGTTTGTACCAGCCGTAAATGAGTGACTTACGAGGTTCCTTGTGTACCTTGGTGTCGTAGACGACGAGCTGTCCTGTTGCGCCATCGAGCCAGAAGTCGATGTCATAAAGTTTGTCTGGATCGCCGGCCACATGGAAGTCGGTGCAGGCGAAGTAGATGTTGCCGCGAATCTGGCGCACAGGATCGTGGACCTTGACGAACTTCAGCGCAAGATTTTCACCGGTCTTGTCATCTAAAACATGAAAGAGGCCTTCGGCATCGAGCAGTTTGGCAACATGCTCGTCCATCGTCGCCTTGATATCATCGACATAGAATTTTGTCGATGTGACGTTTGGTGCTGTCGAAGGTGCTTGAATATCTGCCGAGGGCTCTGCCTGGATCCAGGGTCCGAACGAAATCAACAGCCCAAATAGCAGGCTGTTGATCTTTGTCGTGCTGAACTTTCGATTAAGCATATAAGCTGTTCGCTCGAAAAATTAAGCCTCGGGAGCAGGCTCTCCGGCATGCTCAGCAGCTTCGCCCGCATGTTCATGGGCTTCTTCG
>DGOD01000302.1:0-1133 GCA_002389265.1 Gammaproteobacteria bacterium UBA4475 | reverse complement strand
GCAGCTTCGCCGGCATGTTCATGGGTTGCTTCAGCAGCAGGTGCAGCTTCGCCGGCATGTTCTGCGGCAGCAGGTGCAGCTTCGCTAGCCTGTCCGACAGTTTGATCGGCTTGTCCACAGGCCATTAACGCAAACAAGGGTAGTACTAACAATAATTTTAAAAGAACTTTCATGCGGATGCTCCGTGAGGGTGCTGTAGGATCAAACAGTATCCGCCCTAGAACGCTTGTCGTCACGTTATTTCTTGATTTCCGACGCAGTGGCCTGATCGCCGAGCGTCAAATTGTCTAGTTTGAATGGCTCGAAAAGCCAGGTTTTGACAGAGAATGCGTGGTTTCGCGCTTCGGGCAGACCAAGCGCGTGCTCTTTATTCGTGGTTGCGCCAAAGTCTGCCGGGCGCGAGTAGCTGCGGAATAAGGGATCCCAAATGCTGAAGATGGTTGAAAAATTGGCGTCGCCATAATGGCGATCAACCGCGTGGTGGCTAGCATGAAATCGCGGCGTGACGATACATCGCGACAAAGTTTGTTCGACCTGATTGGGGAAATCGAAATTGCTGTGATGGAATTGTGCGCACAAACTCACCAACCCCTCAAACAGAAACCACGAGATGGCCGTGGGTCCCCACACGGCAACCCACAGCGCTTTGGCGCCGAAGGAAAGTAATAACTCTCCTGGATGAAATCGAAGGGCGGTCGTGACGTCCATGCCTGTGTCGGAGTGGTGTGCCTTGTGAAAGCGCCACAGGAATGTTACTCGATGATTGGCCCGGTGCCAGCAATAGTCAAACAGATCCAGCACAAGGACCGTTGCGACCATCTCGACCCAGCCCGTGAGTCCTAGCCAACGCGAAATTCCCCAGCCTTGCTCTTCGACATACACGATCCAGAGCAGAAATGGTACGTAGGCCAGAAAGCGTATCGTGAGGGTGTTCAACAGGGCGATGCCACCATGGAACAGTAGTCGCCTGAGTCTGCTATCAGGCCACGGGCGTTGGGGCACTAGGGTTTCTATGCCTAAAAACAGCATAAAACCCAAGATAAAAATAACCAGTTTGCCAGTGTCGAGATCGATATCCATGAGCCGATTATGGACCTTGTCAGCGATGAGTAAAGAGATTCATTAAGCCATAG
>DGOD01000053.1 GCA_002389265.1 Gammaproteobacteria bacterium UBA4475 | reverse complement strand
GCAAAAACTTAATATGCCGCGCGAGCGCTCCCGCAGATCCTAGCGGCTCATGCTACGAAACAGTCGTACACCAAGCCTTCGGGGCTGGGTAGCTGCGGCAATGGTGTTACCAATGCGTCCAATCCCGACACCATAACGTAACCAATCGTCCCATCGCGCCATAGGGCCAGAGACTTAACACCTTGTTCTTAAACACTATTTGGGGCTGGCACAATTCATGCTCTTGCTTACTCAGCTGTGAAGCTAATGGGTCGATGTAAAAACAACAGCAACCAAGCCTCGACCCAATCAAAATAAAAATAAAAACACTAATAATAAAACTAAAATCGATGACTGCATGCGTACGGAAGGGGGGCTCCATCCCCTTCTGTTTTTTTCAACGCACCAAAATCCTTTTCTCTCATACTTTCCGACGACACTCTCTGCTAGTATTAGCCACTTCTGTTACCAGTTTCCGTGGACGTAAACATCTTTCAAATAGCTCACCCGCATGACTAAAACTCCTATCGATTTGTCTCCTGACTATATTAATGTCAGTGCTCTGAAGGTGGTCAAACGCCTCACCAGTGCTGGTTACCAGGCTTATCTGGTAGGTGGCTGTGTGCGCGACTTGCTCCTTGGCAATCATCCCAAGGACTTTGATGTCGCCACCGATGCCAATCCCGAAGAGGTTCACGAGTTATTTCGTAATTCTCGGTTGATCGGTCGTCGCTTCAAGATTGTTCATGTTCGTTTCGGCCGAGAAATCATCGAAGTCGCAACCTTTAGAGCCCCCCACAGCGAGACCCAGACCGAGCAGAATTTTTCCGATGGCGGCATGATTCTGTCGGATAATATTTACGGCAGCTTTCACGAAGACGCCGAGCGCCGCGACTTCACGATGAATGCCCTTTACTACGACCCAGAAAATGACACCATTCTTGATGAGGTGAGTGGCCTCGAAGATTTGGGCAGTCGCCAAATCAGACTGATCGGCAATCCCGATAGCCGCTATCGAGAAGATCCAGTCCGAATGCTGAGGGCCGTCCGATTTAAGGCCAAACTCGGCTTTGAGATAGAACAAACAACGGCTGAGCCACTCTACCGGCTGGGGCTGTTGCTCAGAGACATACCGCCCGCTCGCCTGTTCGAGGAAGTGCTGAAACTTTTTATGAGCGGCCATGGGGAGCAATCTTTCGCCGTGCTGCGGGAATACGATTTATTCGGTTGGCTATTTCCAGACACGAACCGCCTGCTTGAGACAGGCAACGGCGCCGAGTTAATTCGTCTAGCGTTGGCCAGCACCGATCGACGAATTGCCAAGGATATGCCGGTCACCCCTGCATTCATTTTTGCGGCCTTGCTCTGGCAACCCTATTTAGAGCAACGTGAACAGCTTGAGGCCGACGGCGAGAGTAGCTATGTCGCCAGTTTTGAAGGGGCCAATCAGGTAGTCTCCAGGCAGTTGTCAGTCACCTCTATCCCCAAGCGATTTTCAGGCCCCATGCGCGACATTTGGAGCCTACAGTATCGATTGCCCATCAAATCGGGCAAAAAGCCAAATACACTCCTGCAGCACAAACGCTTCCGCGCAGCCTATGACTTTTTGTTATTGCGCGAGGAGTCCGGCGAACAACTCGATGGGCTCGGCGCCTGGTGGACCCAATTTCAAGAAACCGCAGAAGAAGATCGCGGCGAACTGTTGGAGCAACCGACGGCACCCGCTAAACGCCCACGGAAGCGTCGACGAAAGCCAGAAAATCAAGCTGCAACAGACTAGAATAATTGTACAATCTGTCATCCAACCCGCTGATCGATTCTGGGAGAAAGGCTTGCAGCTCGACACAAACCACCCGAACTTTCCCCACTATATTGCTGTAGAGGGTCCTATCGGGGTCGGCAAGACCTCGTTTACTAAACGACTCGCCGCCACATTCAACTACGAAACAGTGCTGGAAAAACCTGAGACCAATCCCTTTCTTGAGCGCTTCTATCAGAACCGCCGTCAGGCGGCATTGCCCACACAGTTGTTTTTCTTGTTTGAACGCAGCCGGCAAATTCAGGAAATGCGCCAAGGTGATATGTTTGAACCCGTCAGAATTGCTGATTTTCTGCTCGAAAAAGACCGCTTATTCGCCGAAATCAACCTCGATCGCGACGAATTGGAGCTGTACGACAACGTTTATAATCACCTTGCCATCGAGGCACCAACACCTGATCTAGTGATCTATCTGCAAGCTCCCGTACCCGTGTTATTGGATCGCATTCAGCTACGGGGTGTCGCCGCTGAGCAGCAGATTGAAAAAGAATATCTTGCCCAGCTGGTGGATGCATACACCCGCTTCTTTCATTATTATGACGCCGCACCGCTACTCATCGTCAATGCTGCCGAGATAGACTTGGTTAATAGCGACGCTGACTACGAAGCACTCGTTACCTATCTCAGCACAGTGAAACGCGCCAGACACTACTACAATCCGACGCCTTCCATGGTTTAACTAATATGACTTACGCACTCCCGATCGGCTGGCAAGCGCTTACTAACCATGCGCAGGAGATGTGTCAGTCGTCTATGATGTCGATGTTTGAGGCGGACCCTGTCCGCGCGACTCGGTATAGCATGACTGCAGCGGGTCTGACGCTGGATTACTCAAAAAACCTGATCAACGCTAAGACGCTGACACTATTCCAACAGTTATTCGATGGCATCACACTGCAGTCTAGCATCGACGCCATGATTGCCGGCGAGCCAATCAACCGCACCGAAAATCGCGCCGCGCTGCACACCTTGCTCAGAACGAGTCCAGGGCAGGTCAGCCCCCAACTCACCGATCAGTATGGCGACGTCCAGGCATCCTTAGCCAGCGTCAAACGCATCAGCGACGCGGTGCGATCCGGCCAATGGCTCGGCGCCAGCGGCAAAACCATCACTAATATTTTGCATCTTGGTATCGGTGGCTCTTACCTTGGCCCGCGCATGGTGGATGAAGCACTCTCGCCCTACGACGATGGCCAGATCCGCTGTGACTATGTCGCCAATGTTGATGGTCTGCATATCGACCAAGTGCTCGCCAGGCTAGATCCCACCAGGACCTTGGTCATTATCGTCTCCAAATCCTTCTCCACCGTGGAAACCCGAGTCAATGCCGAATCAACCCAGCGCTGGCTACGGCAAGCTATTCCGACGACACAACTAAATCAGCATGCGGTTGCAATCACCAGTAATGTGGCGGCCGCCCAAGCGTTTGGCATTGCTGACGAAAATATTCTACCTATGTGGGACTGGGTAGGCGGACGCTACAGCCTCTGGTCTGCTGTCAGCCTACCTATCGCCATCAAATTTGGCTTTGCCCACTTTGAGTCGCTTTTGCGCGGCGCTGAGTCCATGGACACGCACTTTCGCACCGCCAGCTGGCCCAATAATATGCCCATGATGCTGGCGGCGCTGGGGGTCTTCTATCGAAACTTCATGGATGTGGGGTCACATGCCATTTTGCCTTACGACCACTCACTGAGATTATTACCGGCCCACCTGCAGCAACTCGACATGGAATCCAACGGCAAATCTGTTTCCGTCGAGGGCGATCTCGTCTCGATCCAGACCGGTCCAACGATTTGGGGTGGCGAAGGCACAAACGGACAACACGCCTTTCACCAACTCCTACATCAGGGGACGCACTTCACCAGCATTGATTTTATTCTGCCCTTAACGCCCCATCATGATCGACAGCTGCATCACGACTGGCTGGTCGCGAATTGCCTGAGCCAGAGCCAGGCACTGTTACAAGGCCAAAGCATTGAACAGCTAAAATTTGAGGGCACCGAATCAGAAAAAATGCCGCGAGTCATGCCGGGCAATCGACCCTCCAATACTATTGTCATGGATCAGTTAACGCCCGAGACGCTGGGCGCTACGATCGCTTTATATGAACATAAGGTGTTTTGTCAGGCGCAAATATGGCAGATTAATCCCTTCGATCAATGGGGAGTCGAGCTCGGCAAAAAGCTTAGTGAAACTATTTTCAAGGCAATCGATCAAGGTGCCGAGCCGACACTGGATCCGTCTACTCGCAAACTACTCAGCCGATACCAACAAACGCGCAAGGGCAGGAGTTACTAACCCATGTCAGAACACAAGATCTACCCAGTATCCAAGGCGACTCAACAACGCGCATTTATTGATAGCGAGCGTTATGCCCAGATGTACGATGAGTCAATCAATCAACCAGAATCCTTCTGGCCAGCACAGGCTAATGAGTTCCTCAGCTGGAGCAGACCCTGGCACACGCTGACCGAGTCGGACTTACAACAAGGTCAGACTGCTTGGTTTATTGGTGGCCAGCTCAACGCCTGCTACAACTGCCTGGACCGGCACTTAGAGGCCCGCGGCGATCAGGTGGCGATTATCTGGGAAGGCGATGATCCTACTGTCGATGCCAGCCTGACCTACTCTGAGGTCCACGACAAAGTCTGCCGGCTAGCGAATGTCCTGAAAGACCGTGGCGTAGTTAAAGGCGACCGAGTCTGCATCTATATGCCCATGGTGCCAGAAGCCGCCTACGCGATGCTGGCGTGCGCCCGTATCGGTGCCGTTCATTCAGTCGTCTTCGGCGGCTTCTCACCTCAAGCACTGCAGGACAGGATTCTCGATTCCGACTGCCGCACGGTCATTACGGCTGATGAGGGGGTTCGCGGCGGCAAACCCATTCCACTCAAAGCCAACACTGATCAGGCGCTCTTGGGTTGCCCAAATGTCGAGACCGTCATTGTCGTCCAACGCACTGGCGCTGATGTGCCCTGGGACAGCACGCGAGATATTCACTACGAAGCAGCCATTCAGGCGGTTTCAGCAAGCTGTGAAGCGGTCCCCATGGATAGTGAGGACCCACTTTTTATATTGTACACGTCAGGCTCCACCGGCAAACCGAAGGGTGTGTTGCACACCACTGGCGGTTATATGCTCCAGGCTGCCATGACCCACAAGTACATCTTCGACTATCACGATGGCGATATTTATTGGTGTACCGCGGATGTCGGCTGGGTCACGGGCCACACTTATATTATCTATGGCCCCCTCGCCAACGGTGCGACCACACTGATGTTCGAGGGCATACCCACTTACCCGGATGCCGGACGCTGCTGGCAGGTAGTCGATAAACACAAGGTTAATATTTTCTATACAGCACCCACTGCATTGCGAGCCCTGATGGGCCAAGGCAATGAGTTTGTCACCGCCACATCTCGCGCGTCCCTGCGCCTACTGGGCAGTGTTGGCGAACCCATCAATCCAGAAGCTTGGGAGTGGTACTATCATATCGTCGGCGCCGAACGCTGTCCGATTGTTGATACCTGGTGGCAAACGGAAACTGGCGGCATTATGATATCGCCTTTACCCGGTGCGACGCCCCTCAAACCTGGCTCCGCCACCAAACCATTTTTTGGTGTCGAACTGGAGCTACTGGACACCAACGGCGTGCTTATAGAAGGTGCCGGCGAGGGCAACTTGGTGATCGCTCGGTCATGGCCTGGTCAAATTCGAACGGTCTATGGCGATCATGAACGTTGCATCAAGACCTATTACTCAACCTACCCCGGTTATTATTTTGCTGGCGACGGTGCTCGACGTGACGCTGATGGTTATTATTGGATCACCGGCCGAGTCGATGATGTCTTGAATGTCTCGGGCCACAGAATGGGCACCGCTGAAGTGGAAAGCGCCTTGGTGCTCCACGAAGCCGTCGCCGAGGCAGCTGTCGTCGGCTTCCCCCACTCGATCAAAGGCCAGGGGATCTATGCCTATGTCACTTTAATGCATGATGTCGAGGGCACCGAAGCCCTGAGACAGGAACTAATGAACCAGTGCCGAACAGAGATCGGCGCTATCGCCAAACCAGATGTTATTCAGTGGGCGCCTGGCTTGCCAAAAACCCGATCTGGTAAAATCATGCGCAGGATACTCCGCAAGATCGCCGCTAACGAACTGGACAACCTTGGCGACACCAGCACACTGGCCGATCCAGCGGTAGTTGAAAACTTGATTGCCAATCGACCCGACAGTTAGTCGAACTCGTGGCATTTTCTTGGTGAAGAAGCCAAGGCACATTCATCAAGGTAAAAAAAACTGAAAAAAAAGCCGGTCGCTGACCGGCTTTTTTTATACTCTCTAGCCGCCCTTATTCAGTGGCTGCAGCAGGTGCCTCAGCATCGGCTTGACTAGGCATTTCTTTCATCGAAAGCTTGATCCGACCGCGATCAACATCCAAGACGATGACTTCAATTTCCTGGCCTTCAGCCAGGAAATCAGTCACTTTTTCGACCCTTTCCTGGGAAATTTGCGAGATATGCAGCAAACCGTCTTTACCGGGCAGAATATTAACAAATGCGCCGAAGTCGGCGATTTTGACAACCTTACCCTTGTAGATCTGACCCACCTCAGCCTCAGCCGTGATAGCCATAATCATCGCGACAGCGGCATCTCTAGACTCAGACCCTTCACCAAAAATAGTGATTGTGCCATTGTCATCGATGTCCACAGATGCGCCTGTTTGCTCAGTGATGCCACGGATTGTTGCACCACCTTTACCGATAACGTCGCGAATCTTGTCAGCGTCCACCTTCATGGTCACCATCGCTGGTGCATTGGCAGATACAGACTCGCGAGATTTATTGATGACTTTATTCATCTCTACCAAGATGAACAGACGCGCGTCTTTAGCCTGAGCTAACGCGACTTCCATAATCTCTTCGGTAATACCTTGAATCTTGATGTCCATCTGCAGCGCAGTCACACCCGTATCGGTACCGGCAACCTTGAAATCCATGTCGCCAAGATGATCTTCGTCGCCGAGGATATCTGTCAAAATGGCAAAACCATTTTCATCTTTAACGAGACCCATGGCCACACCGGCAACAGGTGCTTTCAGAGGTACACCAGCATCCATCAATGCCAAGCTAGCGCCACAAACGCTGGCCATTGACGATGAACCGTTAGACTCTGTGATTTCAGACACTACGCGCGTGGTGTAAGGCCAGTCAGCCGCTGCTGGCAGTACCGCTGCCAAACCACGACGGGCCAGTCGACCATGACCGATCTCACGCCGCTTGGGTCCACCGGAAAAACCAGTCTCGCCAACACTGTAATGAGGGAAGTTATAGTGCAACAGGAAATTGTCGCGAAAGCTGCCATGCAGGGCATCAATGATCGCCGCATCGCGCATAGAACCTAACGTGGTCGTGACGATGGCTTGAGTCTCACCCCGAGTGAACAAAGCTGAGCCGTGGGCCTTTGGCAAGAGGCCGACTTCTACGCTGATCGGCCTGACAGTGGTCGTGTCGCGACCGTCGATTCGAGGCTCACCAGCAATGATACGCTGGCGAACAATTTTCTTTTCAAGCTTGGCAAAAACACCAGATACATCGCCCGCAGCGACGCCATTAGCGGCATCGGCCAGCTCAACAATCGCCTGATCGCGCAGCGCGCTGATCTGGTCCTGACGAGCCATCTTGTCGACGACCTGGTATGCCGTACCGACGCCTGCAGCGAATTTATCACTCACAGCCGCAGTCAGTGACTCGTTGACAGCTTCTGGCTGCCAATCCCAAGACGCTTTACCCGCCTCAGCTTTCAATTCGTTGATCGCATGGATCACGACCTGCATTTCCTGGTGAGCGAATAACACGCCACCCAGCATTTGGTCTTCGGTTAATTCTTTAGCTTGTGACTCAACCATCAGTACCGCATCTGCAGTACCGGCAACCACCATATCAAGATCGGAGGTCGCGAGGGCAGCATAGCCAGGGTTCAAAATGTAGCCGTCTTCAGTAAAACCGACGCGCGCAGCACCAATAGGTCCGCTGAAAGGGATACCAGACAATGCTAATGCGGCAGAAGTACCGATCATGGCAATAATATCGGGATCAACATCTTTCGCTGCAGAGATCACCTGGCAAGTGACCTGAACTTCGTTCATGAAGCCCTTAGGAAACAACGGCCGAATGGGACGGTCGATAAGACGTGATGTCAGCGTTTCTTTCTCAGAAGGACGACCTTCACGCTTGAAAAAGCCACCGGGAATTTTACCGGCCGCATAAGTTTTTTCTTCGTAGTTTACCGTCAGGGGGAAAAAGTCCTGATTCGGTTTTGCTTCCCTACGACCAACAACGGCCACAAGTACGGTGGTTTCTGCCATGGTCACAACGACTGCTGCAGTGGCTTGTCTGGCAATCTTGCCAGTCTCGATAACGACGTCATGGCCGCCATATTTAAATTGCTTTCTTATAGGATTCACACTTTTCTCCAATCAGGTTCTAGTGGCTGCCGCCCATAACGATGCACTGACTACTTACCTGGTGACTGCACCAGAAGTATCGTGCCCAACTCGTCAGAGCGTACAGCGGGGACAGGTCTTTACTTTCGCAGACCAAGTCGGCTGATAAGCGAAGCATATCGATCTACGCTCTTGCTTTTCAGGTAATTCAACAGCTTGCGACGCTGGCTCACCATCCGCAACAAACCTACGCGAGAATGGTGGTCATGAATGTGCTCTTTGAAATGTGACTGAAGCGCTTCAATATTCGCAGTCAACAATGCAACCTGTACTTCTGGCGATCCAGAGTCATTTTCTACAATGCCAAAGTCTTTGACGATTTCAGCTTTCTTTTCTGCTGTTAGTGCCATTTTAGTTCTCTCCAATATGCATAATTAAGTTACACAGCGGTCCGCGCATATTTGCAGATTGCCGTACGTTAGCTTGCTGATGACGCCACTAGTCTTTTTGGCGCCACTCTTCCATCTTCCAGAACCTCACCGACACCCAGGAATTCTAATGCCTGATCGTCCGTAGCCTCTGAAAAAATTCTTACCCAACCGGCAGTGGGCGCCTTGGCAATTTGCACCGCCTGGCCTTGTTTAAAAAATATCGCCGTAAAATCTGGCACTTCAAGTGCCGGCCAGTCGCCGACTATGTCTGCGACGGGCAATAACCTCTGATCAAGCCCCTCGAAACCCTGGACTTGCAACAAGGCTTCAAGTTCTTCCAAAGTCATCGCCTGATCCAGATTAAAGGGACCAGAAGCCAAGCGTCGTAGACCGACCACATGCGCGCCGCAGCCTAACACTTTACCCAGGTCCTCTGCCAGTGTTCTGACATAAGTCCCTTTGCTGCAGGTGATATTCAGTACCAACTCATCGGCACTGAATTCTTCTACTTCAAGCTTGAAGATAGTCACAGGTCGCGCCTTACGCTCGATCTCAATTCCCTGCCGAGCTAGTTTGTAAAGAGGCTGACCATCAACCTTCAAGGCACTATACATGGGAGGAATCTGTTCGATTTCACCCCTGAACTGCGATGCGGCAGCTTCAAGCATCACCTTATCTAGCGCCGGCACTGGTGCTTCTTCGATGACATTGCCGTCCGCATCACCGCTGTCAGTCGTCACCCCAAGCTTGACGCGGGCGCGGTATTGTTTATTTGCATCCAGCAAAAACTGCGAAAATTTTGTCGCCTCGCCAAAACACAGTGGCAGAAGGCCTGTTGCCAGTGGATCAAGACTACCGGTATGGCCAGCCTTATTCGCATTGAACAAGCCTTTCGCCATTTGCAACGCGCCGTTGGAGGTAACGCCCGCGGATTTATCCAGAATAAGTATGCCATCCACTTGGCGACCACGGGGGCGTCGATTGTTTCTACCGCCAGGTCTAGCCATCTGTCGGTTTCGCCTCATCGCTATCAGCCAGCTCAGGGGGCAACTGAGCATCACGGGCGCGCGCCGCATGAATAACACGATCCATGTGCGCACCGTTCTCGATGGTACTATCGAAGTGAAACCGTAACCGCGGCGTGACGCGTGTCGTCAGTGACTTGGCTAACTGACTGCGTAGAAAACCTGCAGCACTATTCAGCACTTCTTCACCTTCTTTGACATTGGTCTCGGACATATCCTGAGCGATGAGCGTAAAGTAGACATCCGCATAGGCGAGGTCACGGCTGACCTTGACCTCGCTGATGGTGACCATGCCGACCCGTGGGTCTTTGACTTCTCGCTGGATCAGCGTCGCCAGCTCACGCTGGATATGGTCACCGACCCGGCGCCCACGGCTAAATTCTTTAGGCACTGATTACTCTCATGTTGCGACGTTGAAATGACATCCGTTACAGTTTCCGCGCAACTTCGCGGATATCAAAGACTTCGATTTGATCTCCGACTTTGACGTCATTGTAATTACGCACACCAATACCACACTCGGTGCCACGTTTAACCTGGGCAACTTCTTCTTTATAGTGGCGCAGAGATTCCAGTTCGCCCTCATAGATGACAACGCTGTCGCGCAAGACCCTGATCTTTTTGTCCTTGAAGACCGTGCCTTCAATCACCATACAGCCGGCAACATTACCAAATTTCTTCGAATCAAAGACGTCCTTAACCTCAGCGATACCAACGATATCCTCGCGCACTTCAGGAGACAACATGCCAGACAGAGCCGCCTTAACGTCATCCACAAGATCATAGATAACTTTGTAATAACGCAAATCTAAGCCTTCAGCATCTACCAAACGACGGCCCGCAGTATCAGCCCGAACGTTAAAGCCAAAAATTACAGCACCTGAAGTCTGGGCGTAGCTCACGTCAGACTCGGTAATACCACCGACTCCGGAATGCACAATATTCACTTTGACCTCATCGTTACCCATTTCCTTGAGCGAGGAAATAATAGCCTCGAGGGAACCACGGACGTCTGCCTTGACCACAACGTTCAGGTAGTTCACTTCATTGGCACTGAAACTCAACAACAAGTTATCGAGAGTTACCGCCGGCGTGGCTAAACGTTCTTCTTTGGCTCGATGCATTCTGAAATCAGCCACTTCTCTGGCGGTGCGCTCATCCCTGGCCACTTGGAATGTATCTCCGGCGGCCGGTGTACCATTCAGTCCAAGGATTGCCACGGGCGTTGCAGGACCGGCGGTCTTCAGGGTTTTACCATGTTCGTCGATCAAGGCTCTGGCCCGACCAAAATGTTCACCGGCAACGATAATGTCACCTTGCTGCAACGTACCATTTTGAACCAGCAAAGTGGCAACAGGGCCACGGCCTTTGTCCAATTCAGACTCAATAATGATGCCACGGGCAGGACCTTCAAATACTGCCTTGAGTTCGAGCAATTCAGCCTGGAGCAGCACGGCTTCCAGCAGATTATCAATGCCATCTCCGGTCAGCGCCGAGACTTCGATAAACTGTGTATCACCGCCCCAGTCTTCTGGGATAACGCCTTTAGCCACCAATTCGTTTTTAACGCGATCTGGCTCAGCGCCTTCTTTGTCCATCTTATTCAGCGCAACAACGATCGGCGCATTAGCCGCCTGCGCGTGCTTGATCGCTTCTTCTGTCTGGGGCATAACACCATCATCAGCAGCA
>DGOD01000372.1 GCA_002389265.1 Gammaproteobacteria bacterium UBA4475 | reverse complement strand
ATTCGATTTTGATCAAATTGAACCAAATAGGGACACTGACTGAAACCTTTGAGGCTATTCATATGGCGAAAGAGGCAGGATATAGCGTGGTTATCTCCCATCGTTCCGGAGAAACCGAGGACACGACCATTGCCGACTTAGCGGTGGCGACAGCGGCAGGCCAGATCAAAACAGGGTCCTTGTGCCGGTCTGACAGAGTGGCCAAATACAACCGTTTGCTTCGAATCGAGGATCAGTCCCATGCCCTGTTTAAAGGTTTAGCGGAGTTCCAGCGATAATGAAGCGCCCCGGCCACTGGTTAATCGCTGGCCTGGCATTGGTAGTCATCGCGCTGCAGGTCAGACTGTGGATTGGTGAAGGCAGTCTGGCGCAAGTCAATTCACTGCAAACTCGGGTTGCCCAAATGCGAGTTGAAAACGGCATCCGGGAGCAGCGCAATCGCATCTTGCGCGCCGAGACCATTGAGCTCAAGAGTGGTCTTGAATCCATTGAAGAAAAAGCCCGGAGCGAGTTTGGTCTGATCAAACAGGGAGAAACCTTTTTCCTGCTGGTAGACGAGACTAAAGCCCACCGACCATGACGAGCTTTGCGCAGGTATCAGTGGTCGTTCCCGCTGCGGGTAAAGGCGTGCGCATGAGCGCCGATATCAGCAAACAATATCTTCCTTTAGGCGGCAAACCCTTATTGGCGCACAGCCTGGCTCGTCTGCTTGCCTTGTCGCCGCGGCAGATCGTGTTGGTCGTTGCGCCGGATGACGAGCGTTGGCAAACCGTGGAAGGGGTCGAGCATTGTCTCGTGGTGCGCGGCGGAACATCTCGAGCAGCTTCAGTTCTGAATGGCTTGGCGGCATTGCACGCGACCACGAATGACTGGGTATTGGTCCACGACGGCGCCAGGCCTTGCGTTCGAGGCGCCGATGTACAACGACTCATGCAATGGGTGGCGGCCAGTGACGTGGGTGGCGTGTTGGGTGTGTCTGTGACTGATACGGTGAAGGAAGTTACCGCAGGCTTGATCAAAGCCAGTCCCGACCGAACCCGACTGTGGCTCGCGCAAACGCCTCAGATGTTTCGCTTTGGACTTCTTCAGAAGGCCTTGCAACAAGCCCTGCAGCAGCAAATGTTGATAACAGATGAGGCCTCAGCCGTCGAATTAATGGGGTTTCAGCCTCTTATGGTAGAAGGTCATCGTGACAACATTAAAGTTACCCATGCCAACGACCTGGCTCTGGCTGAGTATTATCTGGCTCGGCAGGCCATAAGCGCTGGAGGTGCGATATGAGGATAGGTTCCGGGTTTGACGCCCATCGTTTTGGTGAGGAACAGACTGATCATTACATTATGCTTGGCGGCGTTGCTGTGCCTTGGCACCGGACGGTGCTGGCCCACTCGGATGGTGATGTGCTGCTGCACGCCCTATGTGATGCGATACTGGGAGCGATGGCCCTGGGTGATATTGGCCAGCATTTTCCCGATACGGACCCTGATTACGCGGGAGCCGATAGTCGGCAATTATTGCGGGCCTGCGTCGCTAAGATCAGCCAGTTAGGCATGTCGGTGGTAAACGTCGATATGACCCTGATTGCTGAGCGACCGAAGGTTGCTCCCTATGTACAGGCCATGACTGAATGCATCGCAATTGATCTGGGTATTGCTCTAGACCGCGTCAGTGTTAAGGCCACCACGACCGAGAAAATGGGCTTTATTGGTCGAGAAGAAGGTCTGGCGGCGCAAGCTGTCGTGTTGCTTGCAGAGCGCGCGCCGGCCAAGGCGCTGTCGTGAATCAGGATTACCCCTTGGACGTGACCTATGCGCAGGGTCAGCCCTCTGGACGGGCAGGGCTGAAGCAACAAGCAGTTGATTTTGTCGTTAACGAACGGCTCGGCTTTGAGCCTAGTGGTATCGGCGAGCACTGCTACGTTCAAATCAGGAAGACCGGTGCCAATACGGCCTGGGTGGCAGAGAACATGGCGCGGTATCTGAATATCAAAGCCTTTGATGTGAATTATGCAGGTCGAAAGGACCGTCATGCAGTGACGACACAATGGCTGAGCTGCCACGTGCCAGGCAAACTGATGCCAGATTTTTCCAATATGACATTGGCCGGCGTCGAGATCCTTGAGACTCGCCGCCATGACAAAAAGCTCCGTCGGGGTTCGCATGCGGGGAATGAATTTGAGATTCGTCTGCGGAATATTCAGGCCGACACTGAGGATATTGAACGGCGACTAACGCGCATTGCCGACCAGGGTTTTCCGAACTATTTTGGTGAGCAGCGATTTGGTCGGGGTGGCAGTAATTTGCTGGCAGCTGACAGCTTGTTTGCAGGCGAGCCGGTCAAACATCAGCTACGGGACCTGTGTCTGTCTGCGGTGCGTAGTTATATGTTCAATGCCGATCTGTCCCAACAATTAAGTGCTGGCGAGTTGGATGATATTAGCGTACCTGAGCATTGTTGGACGGCGAGTGTCGAGGTTGGGCGAGGGGCTGAGTCTGGCGGCCGAACCCGCAGCACCGGCCAGGCGAATCAGCGAGGCTGGCTGTATGGTCTGGCGCGAAAAGAAAACTCGGCGCTGAAAAGTCTTGAAACGCGGTTTCCTCATTGGTGCGAGGGCTTGCGCAAACTCGATTTGAAAGCCCAGCAGCGGGATCTGTGGGTGCGGCCCGCGGCTTTTAACTGGCGCTTTGAGGGGCCGGATTTGTTATTGTCCTTTGGATTGCCCGTGGGTAGCTTTGCCACCAGTTTGATCAGAGAGGTAGTGAACTATGGAGAACAGTAATCTGCCTGATATGCGTGGCAGCGGCATGACGTCGCAACGGACGCGAAGTCGTTTGGTCCAACGGTTACGAGATCGCCTCATTACTAATGAGGCATTGCTGGAAGTCATTGAATCAACCCCACGCCACGTATTTGTTGATGAAGCGCTTGCTTCCCGTGCCTATGAAGATACGGCGTTACCGATAGGTTTTAATCAGACAATTTCACAACCCTATATTGTTGCGCGAATGACCCAGACGCTGCTTGCTGACGGGCCTCTGGAGCGGGTCTTGGAGATTGGTACGGGGTCGGGTTATCAAACCGCGATTCTGGCCCAGTTGGTGTCGAAGGTTTATACGGTAGAGCGCATCCAGATGCTGAGCGAGCGCGCTCGAGAGACGCTGAAGTTGATTGGCACCCGCAACGTTCAATTCAAATATGACGATGGCAATATTGGTTGGGCCGACCGGGGCCCCTTTGACGGCATCATTGTGACGGCCTCGCCGCGGGTCATTCCGCCTGGCCTTATCGCCCAGTTGGCGATCGGTGGTCGATTGATCATTCCCGTGGGCACCAGTGACGCGCAGCAATTGACGATAGTGCGCATGACTGACGAAGGGCCGCAGATTGATGTGCTCGAAGATGTGAAATTCGTCCCCTTGCTCGGTGGCAAGGCCTGAAGCCCAGCTAGTGAGCAATATGGGCGATATGCCCAAGAGAGAATAGTGAGCGGATGAGAGAAAATATTAAAATCGCTGTAATCGGCTTATTGATGGGCGCAGCAGAGGTGGTTCCGGGAGTTTCCGGTGGCACCATCGCGTTTATTTCCGGGCTCTATGAGCGCTTGTTGCTGGC
>DGOD01000205.1 GCA_002389265.1 Gammaproteobacteria bacterium UBA4475 | reverse complement strand
CGTTAGATAGTCTGCAATGGCTTCTGCGGAATCTCTGCCAGCCTCGCCTAAGTTAATGAATCGCCGCTAAAACCGAATAGATCGTGGACTTGCCGCCTGTTGCGATTGAATTGACTGTTTCAGCCAGCAAAACCAACCCCAACAGAGTTTTATTTGGGCGCTGACTCAGGCTGATATTTATAGTAATCCGTAACAGGAATCATCAAATGCGCGTAGGGCGTATTCGCAAACATGACGTAAGGCGCGCCCGTTGTGAATTCAGTTGGATAATTGACAAGGCTTGACGGATTTTTGGGCATCAGCATTAAATGAGGACCTGACTCAATCCAATGTCCGGGAGCTGCGTCGGCTTTGTTGAACACGCCGGCTTTAGTATTGTCCTCCCCCATGTCACCGTGAAGCATCCACATAAAGGTGTCACGCTCCATCACTGGTGCTTTTCCGCTCATATAGCCCATCATCCACTTCATTCCCTCACCGTCGTGGCAAGCAGCCATGGCTTCATGCGGAGACCCCCAACCTGATTTTGGTACCGGACGCGGGTTTGCTGACTGACATATCCAGCCGTTGCTGCCTTCTCGAAGCACTGAGCCGTCGCTTCCAATAACCGTCGCAAAGTCACCGATAAAATCAGGCGCAGCAGAGCTATAGGCAGCTATTTGCCATTGAGGTGAAGCGTGATTGGGATTCGTCAATGCTTTCTTGGGCGAGGTCAAAGCGGATTGCATCATAAAACCGCCATCGTCGTAGATCTGAAACTTCGTATACTTACCGTTTTCGATGGTCGCCACATGAAGGGATTCGCTGACAGCGCCCCCAGCCCGTATCCGAGTGGTAACATACACAGTATTACCACTGGCCTTGTATTCTATAGCTTCAACCTCGAAATCCGGCCAAAGCTCAACAATTGGCGCGAAGACATTATCCATTACCGCTTGAGGCCCATAATACGTTCCCGCATAAGGGAGACTCTTAGGGGCAATCCATTCAACGTCACTAGCCTGAGTTTCAGCCCACGCTGCCATATCCCCTTGTTGAAAGGCAATGTAGCCCGCACGCGCCGCCTCAATCACTGCCGAATCTTTATCGGATTGCTGACATCCGCTAGTCACAAGCGCCAACAACCCTATGACCACTACATAGATTTTCTGATTCATCGCTACTCTCCTACTAGTTCATCTATTTATACTATGGGCATTCGTCCGCTCTCAGACAAGTGCTTACGCCATTTCGAGTCCAACGCCAATCTGCGCCTGCCATGCGGGCCAGACTCCCTAGCCGCACTAGTCGTTCGGCGTCGTCAGAAAGTTATTAATTGCCGTATTCAAAAACGCCGCATCCTCAGGGGCAAATCCACCGCCCGCAAGGTGTCCCCAATCCGATGGTAGCGGAACAAATTGGCCATTCGTCAAAAGCTCCGCCTCATGGGCCATTGCATCGATGTGAAAGTACATATCGGTCTCGCAAGGAATGTACAGAACGTCTGCTAATATCGATGAGAGTGCTGCCTGATAATTGCCATTAAAGCCCGGAGTATCACCGACGTTATTGTTCTGCCAAGTTGTTGCTAGCGCCAACAAGTTGTTTGCGTCCCAACTGGTCATCAGTGCGTAATAAAACTCATAGACTTCATCGAGCGATTTCAAACCCAGTTCTTGCCAGGCTTCCCGTCGAAACCACTCCTGCGACGTCCCCCAAGCCGCCCAATGAACTGCAGCGGAGCGCAATCCAGCCAATGGTGGTCGATCGTAATTACCATTCTGGTAGTCCTGATCAGTGGTGATTGCGAGCTTAAAACCCTCCAACCTTGCAATACCATGGGGGTGTTCAACCGCCGAACCGCAGATCGGCACTAACTTCTCGACCCCGTCGGGATAACTTACGCCCCACTGAAACGCTTGCTGCGCACCCATGGAAAACCCAATGACTGCTTTCAACTCAGTGACACCAAACTCGTCTTCAAGCAGCCTTTTTTGGGCCTTAATATTGTCGCGGATGGCGATCGAAGGAAAGTTAATGCCATCGGCAGGCGGAGGCGTATTACTTGGTGAGCTAGACAGCCCATTCTGAAACATATCGACTGCGACGATAAAGTACTCCGAGGGCTTGAGGGCTTTGTCTGTACCAATAAGAAAGTCGTAACCGTGATGATCTCCCAAATAAAACGACGGTAGCAAAATAACGTTAGTACCGTCTTCATTAAGTTGTCCGTGAGTCGTGTACGACAGCTTAGCATCAGACAATATCTGACCGCTTTCCAATGAAAATTCGCCCAGGGAATAGATCTTTTGATCGTCATCGGAGTAGGCGACCATTGAAACCAGCAAAACCAGTGCAGCAACTATGGAGGGAATCCTCATATGCAAAAACTCCTTCAACTATTTTCACCCGACTAGCCAGTTGTGCCGTCATCTTTTATGACGATTTGAACGCCCCATGTCCGAGGGCGCCATACGTCGTTGTCTTGCCACGTGTTATCCCGGAGTTCAGGACCACCGGTTGGTGCTCATCGTAACTGGCATTATTGACAAAAGCAGAAATTGAAATGTTTTCAAACGCGACTTGCTTAAAGAACACGCTGCAATTCTACATCCATCTGTTCGGCTCAAGACTGCTGCCTGTGTTCCAGGGGGATTACCCCAGAGAGAGGAGTGCTGCTCGTTCATGTAGGGAAATTCACCCCGCAA
>DGOD01000076.1 GCA_002389265.1 Gammaproteobacteria bacterium UBA4475 | reverse complement strand
TATCAATTTTACGTCTATATTCACACTAAGTCGCTTGGAGCAATAGCTCAATAGCAGGAGTCAGCATGAAACTTATTAACTCGATTGGACCTAACCCGAAGGTCGTCCGCATGTATATGGCAGAACGAGGCATCAGTCTTGAGACGCTCGACATCGACTTAGTGGCCGGTGAGAATCGCCAGCCCGATTATCTTTCGAAAAACCCCAGTGGGACCACACCGGCTTTGCAGCTGGATGACGGTAGCTTTGTCGCCGAGATCACTGTGATTTGTGAGTACTTAGACGATAAGAATGGCAACTCGGACCTGATCGGCACCACGGCCGAGGCCCGCGCCGAGACCCGCATGTGGGGTCGTCGAATCGATCTGCAAATTATGGAAAATGTGGCAAATGGTTTTCGGTACTCAGAAGGTCTGGCCATGTTCAAGGATCGATTGCGGACAATTCCTCACGCGGCTGACGACCTGAAGATCCTGGCTCAGGAACGGCTTACTTGGCTTGATCAGCAAATGGCCGGTAAGCAGTTCGTGTGCGGCGATCGGTTCACCTTGGCTGATATTATGCTGTATTGCTTCTTGGAGTTTGGTGTTCAGGTTGGCCAGCCATTGAATGAAGCGAACAAAAATATTAGTGCCTGGTACGAGCGGGTTGCAGCCCGTCCAAGCGCTGCTGCTTAAGCGCTGTCAGTTGCTCGCATGGCAACGGTGATGTACACCGTTGCCATCGCGCGGATGTCTTTGGTTTCCCGAGTATTGTCCCCCCGTTCACGACACGACATGCCTTACTAGATCCTTTGCGATAGCTTTTGCTGCAACTTTTGCTACAACCGTTCCTACAACCTTTGCAGTACGCCTGATTAACTGCCATAACAGTTTTCACTGTATGCTCGAAATCGTTTACGCTTCTTGGCGTTCCTGTGTTGTCGTCGATGGCTTGGTTCATTGCATGATTCAATGTTGGGGTCGCAGGTCACCCTGTATATGGACAATCTCACGTGCCATAGGTGGCAAGGGGAAAATATTGAGTTGGGCAGTGCCGCGAGCACCTAAAGAGTACGCTAAATGACGAAAATCATCGATTTCTACTGGGATCTGGGCAGCACGAATACCTATTTCGCGCTGCAGCTGATCCAGCCTTTGGCGGCTCGGTATGATGCGCAGATCAATTGGCATGCCTTTAATCTTGGTTATGTGTTTCAGTCGAATCGTTACGTGCTGATGGATGAGCCCAAAGCCAAGCTACGCAACCGCAGGGATGACCTGATGCGCTGGGCCAAGCGTTATGATCTGCCTTTCAGGATGCCGGATCAATTTCCGATCAAGACCAGTCGTGCATTGAAGGGGGCCATCGCCATGCGCCAGTGGGGTCTGGAGCAGGCATTTATCGCGGCGATTTTTGCCGCCTACTGGGAACAGAACATCGGCACTATTGGCGAGTACAGTGTGCTGCGAGGTATCGCGGAAAGCCTGGGTGTTGATCCAACAGCCTTTGAGATTGCTTGCGAAAGCCAGGTGGTGCGCGAGGCGCTAATCGAATCGACGAATTCGGCCCTGGCCCGCGGGGTATTCGGCGCCCCGTCGATCATGATCGATGACACCCTGTACTGGGGCAAAGACCGAATGGAGTTTGTCGAGGCTCAGCTTGCGGCTGCAGGCTAGCGCTTATTGCTGCAGCTCGATAAAACCGTCGCGGTTGGGCATTTGGATGTCGGCCAGAGTGCTGTCGCTAACGACGTCGCTGCGTTTGACGATACCGTTGAGATACAACACATAGGCAGTGGCTCCATAGACCTCGTTCACAGACAGCGATTTTTCTTCGTTATAGGGCATAGCGCGAGCGATATAGTCATACAAAGTCGGCGCGTAAGGCCAATAGCTGCCAACGGTTTTGACTGGCTGGGCCGTGGCTAAGGTACCGATGCCACCCGCCAGCTGATTGCCTGCGAGTTTGCCGTCCAGGCCGTGGCAGGCAGCGCAACGCGCGTTAAAAACCTGCTCGCCTTGTTCGACGCTGCCTTGGCCTAGGGGCAATCCGGAACCGTTGCCAGAGACGATAGTCCCTTGATAGTCGGGTACGAGCCGGCCAAGCTCGGGCTTGATGTTGTGCCCATCGAGCACGGGTTGGGCGAGGGCGGTGGCACTGGCCGACAGCGCCAGCAAAACCATGGCTGTTGTTGCGCATCGAGGCACGAAGGTTTTACACGTAAACATTTTTAACCACTCCTGCGTTTGATACGTGCCAGCTCTGGATACCGTTGTAGTGGTAAAAACCGGCTGCTGAATAGCGTGCCAGTGCGACTGTGCGGGTAGGTTGGATATTGCCTTGAGTATCTGTCGCACGGCTTTGCAGAATGCTGCTTTGACCCACCCAGCGCCAGGGCAGGCGAAATCGCGTGAGTGCCATAGGTCGGGCAGCCGATTGCAGCGCAGCGGGCTCCCAGGTCACGCCGCCATCAGCGCTGATCTCCACACCTCGAATCGCCGCCGCGCCTGACCAGGCCAGGCCCGTCACTTCATAAATGCCTTTTCGGTTCAGGGTCATTTTGCCAGAAGGAGAGGTGATCAACGATTTGACCCCCATGGCCAGCGAAAACATCTCGGCCTGGCCATTGGCCAACAGGTCGGTGTACTTGGCGGTTTCATCCCGAGTATAGGCAGGCATCCCTTGGACCTTGAGGCTCTGTAACCATTTGACGCTGATATTGCCCTCGCTGCCCGGCACGAACAAGCGCATGGGGTAGCCCTGCGCAGGTCGAAGGGGCTCGCCATTTTGGTACAGGGCGACCATGACATTATCAAGTGCCAGCTTCATCGGTAAGCTGCGGGTCATGCCAGCAGCATCGGCGCCCTCGGCGATGACCCAACGGGCGGCTGAATCGATCCCGGCCTCGTCGAGCAGATAATGTAGTGGTACGCCGGTCCACTCGGCGCCTGAGACCAAGCCATTGAGGGAGCCTGCGGTCAGATCTAACGGTTCGTTAAGGGTGTTGCGAAAGCTATTACCGGAGCACTCCAGAAAGTATTGATGGGTTTCCATGGGGTAGGCCAGCAGATCCTCGTAACTGAACTGCAGTTGTCTGCGAACATCACCGTAGATAGTGAGTGTATGCCGGGCTGGATCAATAGCGGGTATACCGCTGTGATGGCGTTCAAAATGTAGGCTGTTAGGTGTAATGGTGCCATTGAGATCTTGCAATGGCGTGGATGATGAGCCAGCTGCGTGGCCCAGGGGATGGCCGCCAGTCTGTTCCCGCTTGAGTTGAGCGAAGGGTGACGGTTGGCCGTATTCACCTTGAGGCTCGCCAGCGTGGGTCATCCAGTCTTGGCTCGCTCTGGCGGGCACGACGAAGCTGCCGGCCAAACCCAGGGCCGAGGCTTTTAATAATGCGCGCCGAGGGAGGAGGCCGCCCTCGATGACCTGATTAATCGAGTCCTTGTCCATTCGCTGAGCCTCAATTGCAGTATTTTGTATTGGAGGGAAACTAAACTAGTAGCTGATCGATAGCAAAGCAATTTACTTCACCTGACTAGTGGCCTGGCGTTAAGGCCGGAGCTCAAAGGCCCAGATCAAAAGGGGTTGGATTACCAGGGCCAGCATAAACCCACCATAAAGGTCGCGGTCGTAACCAAAATTAAGGCTAAAGTCCGCCGGCATATTGGCGTTCAAAGACAAGATGATCACCATGGCCATGATAATAGGCGTGCGATCATTAACACATAACGTGCAGGCGATGGCGCCGCTGAGAATCAGGCCCAGGTTATTTGAAAACCCCAGGCGGGCAATCAGGTTGTCATCCAGATTGATGCTGAGCGTGACCATAAACAGTAGAAATAAGATGGCAATACGCGCAAAAATTAAGACTGTCATGTCGACTCCTCACATGAATGTTGGTGCGTGAGGCAACTTTAGAGTGCCCGCTGGTGGATTTCTGTTTAGGTGTTCCAAGTTGTGACCGAGTTCACGTGAAATACCGGCTGGCTGTGGTCCCTGCGCGATCGGGCCAGTCAGTGCGATGGTTTTAGCCGTTGAGTGTGCATATATTGATGCGCCGCATAGGCTCCGTTGTTATCATCCGCGCTATTATTCTGCTGATTAATTTTGCCTCGAGCCCACGCCATGAGCGAATTACAAGAGTTGCCTGTCATCCACTTCGCGATTGCCGAGTGGCACCTGCTCATCGAACAGCTGTTCAGTGTTCAGTCTGGAATCGAGTTCGGTATTGTTGTTTTTGTCGGCTTGGTGGCTCGACTGGCCGCGGGCTATCACCGGCCGAAACTGCTCGCCCAGGCCGAGGTGCATCAGAATAACCAAGCGCTCTATCGACTGCTGTCTGCTGTCGTGGTGGTATTGGCGCCGCTTTATTGGCTAGTGTTGCAGTGGCTATGTAACGGGTTGGCCCAACAACTCGGGTTTGAGCCAGGATTAATGCGGGTCACCGCCAGTCTGCTGTCTGCGTGGGTAATTATTCGAATTGCGACCACGTTCATTTATAGTCCGCTCCTGGGTCGAGTGGTGGCCGTCATTGCCTGGACAGTGGCGGCATTGAATATCGTGGGTTGGCTCGGTCAGTCAATCGATCTGCTGAATTATATCGGCGTCGACTTTGGTCAGGTTCGTATTTCGTTGTTTACGGTCATCAAGGGCATGTTCGCGCTCGGTGTGCTTTTGTGGGTCTCTAATGTGCTCGCAACCTTCTTCGAAAACCGGATTAAGGCGATCCCTGACCTGACACCGTCGGTGCAAGAACTGTTCGCCAAGCTGTTCAAGATCACGGTGATATTCATCGCGGTGGTCGCGGCGATCAGTGCTGTGGGTATTGACCTGACGGCGTTTGCAGTGATTGGTGGCGCGGTGGGTGTCGGCATTGGTTTGGGATTGCAGAAGATCGTTGCCAATCTGATCAGCGGTATTATCTTGTTGATGGATAAATCGATTAAGCCAGGTGATGTGATTGCGGTGGCCGACTACTACGGGCGCGTAGACTCTCTCGGGGGGCGTTACGTGTCGGTGACCACGCGAGATGGTATAGAGCACTTGATCCCGAACGAAGACCTGATCGTCAACCGTGTCGAGAACTGGTCACATAGCAACAACCTTTATCGCATTCGCCTGCCTATTGGCGTGCACTATAAATCGGATGTCAAACAAGCCATGGCGCTTTGTGTCGAGGCTGCCAGAGGCGCGAAGCGGGTGCTCAAGGAACCAGGGCCCGTGTGCCTGCTGCGACGGTTTGGCGATAGTTCGGTGGATTTGGAAATTCGTTACTGGATTGATGACCCGATGAATGGCAGAGCCAATTTAAACAGTGAAATTCTGCTGAGTGTCTGGGATAGCTTTAAGGCGCACGGCATCGAAATTCCCTATCCGCAGCGAGATCTGCACCTGCGGAGCCCGGACTGGAACGAAGTCGAGAAGCATTTTCCCACGGCTGAGTAGGTTGCCTGGTTTGTCTAACTGCGGTGTAAGAAAAGTTGCGCCGATCCAGGCGATCCTGGAAAAGGATATATTAGGCCTGATCGATCAAAGCTGCTCACAACTTCCAGCCCGCCAGTGCTATATTCCGCGCTCATTCAACCGTTGTTGACTATGGACAGGAAATCTTCCGTGACACGCAAGCAAAAAGTAATTGAGATTGGTGGGACGCAGGTCAAGCCGGGCGAGAGGAAGCTGGTGGAATTGCCAGTCGCGAACCTATACACCAATACCCAGATGCATCTGCCGGTGCATGTTGTCAACGGTCGAGTTGCCGGTCCTACCTTGTTTATCAGCGCCGCTATTCATGGCGATGAACTCAATGGGGTGGAAATTATCCGCCGCCTTCTCATCCGTAGACGATTCGAGCGATTGAAGGGCTGCTTGATTTGCATCCCTGTGATTAATAGCTTTGGTATGCTCCAGCATTCTCGGTATTCCCCCGATGGCCGTGATCTTAATCGATCGTTTCCAGGCTCAGAGCGCGGCTCGCTGACAGCGCGCTTGTGTCATATATTCTTAGAACAGGTTGTTAAAAAATGTGACTATGGGATTGATCTGCATACGGGCGCGCAGCATCGATCGAATCTGCCGCAGATACGTGGCAATCTTGATGACGAGCAGATTGCTGAGCTAGCATCATCGTTCGGTGTTCCTGTGTTGCTGAATGCTAATGAGCGTGATGGTTCGCTGCGTCAGGTGGCGACTGAGAACAATGTCAAAGTGTTGCTATATGAAGCCGGTGAGGCCCTGCGGTACGATGAAGTGTCAATCAAAGTGGGTGTTGCAGGGATTCTAAATGTCATGCGTAAGCTCGGAATGATCGTCGCGACACGCCGTAAAAAACCACTGCCCGAACCCTTTGTTGCGCGTAGTAGTCGTTGGCTAAGAGCGCCGGATAGCGGTTCGTTTCAGGCAAAAGTGGGCCTGGGTGACCGTGTCAACAAGGGTGATCTGATCGGTACGGTGTTTGACCCGACGAATATCTTCAGTGGGTTCAGTGCGCGGTTGGTGTCGCCCTTCGATGGTATTGTCATTGGCGAGTCGAGAATCCCGCTGGTGAATGAAGGTGATGCTTTGGTCCATTTAGCCCGATTCGAGGCAGACATGGCTGAAGTCGCCGCGGAGATGGATGTCTTTCATGAGGCCTATGGAACGGATGAGTTACGCTAGTGAATGCTCAGCAGGCAGTTTTTTCGACATGCCTGCGTTGCATTATTTGGCTTAAGCCATTACCTTAGCCACTGATTTTTCAGCTGGGTACGATCTATGTTTCAGGGTCTGCAATTTGAACCGGTAAAACTTCCGCAAAGCAGTGTCGCATTGAGGGCCGAGGTCAGGGCCTTCGTTGAAGGTGAGCTGGCGGCTGACTACTTGCGTAACTCAGACTTTAATGCGGGTGAGTCTGCTGAATTTAGTCAGCGTCTAGGCCAGCAGGGCTGGATCGGCATGACTTGGCCCAAACAATATGGCGGTGCCGAGCGGTCCTTTTTAGATCGCTATGTGGTGACCGAAGAGCTGCTGGCCGCCGGTGCACCGGTGGGCGCACACTGGATCGCTGACCGCCAGAGCGGTGGGCAGCTGCTAAAGTTTGGAACCGAAGCCCAGCGGCTTGAATACCTGCCGCGCATCGTCCGTGGCGAGTGTTACTTTTCCATTGGCATGAGCGAGCCTGATACGGGCTCTGATTTAGCCTCTGTGCGCACCAATGGGGTCAAGGTGGATGGTGGCTGGCTCCTCAATGGGAGCAAAATTTGGTCCAGTGGCGCGCACATGAACCACTACATGATCGCCTTAGTGCGCACCGAGCCTCAGTCGACTAATCGCCATGCGGGTTTGAGCCAGTTTATCGTCGATTTGCACGATCCGAATGTCACGGTCAAGGGCATTCTTAACCTGGCGGGTGACAGCGACTTTAATCACGTGTTTTTTGATGATGTGTTTGTGCCAGATGCGAGTGTTATCGGTACGCCGGGCAATGGCTGGGAGCAAGTGGTCAGTGAACTAGGTTATGAGCGTAGCGGGCCTGAACGTTTTCTGAGTGCATTCCGAGTTTTGGTCGAGTTTATTCGCGAAGTCGGTGATAACCCGAATGCGGCGCAGTTGGCTTTGATTGGGCGTTTATTGGCCAATTTAGTGACTCTGCGAAGAATGTCGATTTCCGTCGCGGGAATGCTCGAGGCAGGTAAGACCCCCATTACTGAGGCGGCATTGATTAAGGATTTGGGCAACACCTATGAACGCCTTGTGCCAGAGTTAATTCGAGTACTGGCGCCGGCTAAAACTTCGCAACGATTCCAGAACACCTTGCATCAATGCATTCTCCACGCGCCGTCTTTTACCCTGCGCGGTGGTACACGTGAAATTCTGCGGGGTGTTATTGCCCGCGGTCTCGGTCTGCGATAAGGAGCGGCTGATGAATGAGCAACAACTAATTACGGATACGATTCGACGCATCTTGCAAGACCAGTGCACAAAAGCCACTGTCGACGCCGCTGAGGCTGGCGTCTGGCCAGCAGGGTTATGGCAA
This sequence comes from Gammaproteobacteria bacterium UBA4475, assembly GCA_002389265.1. GTDB lineage: Bacteria > Pseudomonadota > Gammaproteobacteria > Pseudomonadales > Azotimanducaceae > UBA4582. Next base: position 991 of record DGOD01000076.1, on the reverse strand, counting down.
ACCCTCGAAGACAATGGCCTGACCCTCGCGGGAATCAGTGAGGCCAGTGGTGGTACGGGTGGAGAATTGGCGGCGTCGCTGCTGATTATTCGCGAGGCAGCCAGTGTGGGAGCGCCATTGCCTTTGGCCGAGACCTTTATTGCAGCGAGGCTCTGTGAGCTTGTGGGCGCGCAGATGCCGGTGGGTCCAGTGACCGTGTCGGGTTCAGCTTTCACGCTGACCCAGGAAGGGGCTGGTTATCGCCTGCAGGGACAGGCGGAAAGCGTGGCTTTCGCGAACCTATGCAGCACGTTGATCGTCGTCGGTAGTGATGCCTCGGGCGCGTATCTGTGCCTCGTGCCACTGGCAGAGATCAGCCAAGAGGTGACTCAGACGATGGCTGGGGATCCCCAGTCGGATTTCGCTATCAATTGTCTGCTGCCCGCGAGCGCGGTGTTTGCCAGTGATGCGGGTCTCTCGAATCAATTGTGGTGTCTGGGCGCTGCGACTCGGTCGGTGATGATGGCGGGTGCGATGACCTCGATTCTTGAGCAATCGGTGCAGTACGCGATGGAGCGTCAGCAGTTTGGGCGACCCATCGCCCAGTTCCAAGCGATTCAGCAGCAGCTTGCGGTACTGGCGGGAGAGGTAGCGGCCTGTCAGCGAGCAGCAGACTCTCTGAATGAGGCCCTGGTGCCGTTAAATGAGTTTGATATCGCCATTGCCAAGGCGCGTATTAGTGAAGCCGTTGGCTCTGCCACTGACATCGCCCACCAGGTGCACGGCGCGATGGGTTATACCATGGAACACGGCTTGAACTTGCGGACTCGGCGATTGTGGAGCTGGCGTGATGAATACGGTAACGAGGATCACTGGCAGCAGTCAATCGGCCGCTATGTGGTCACCCAGGGTGCTGACAATACGTGGAAAACCATTACCGACGCGGGTTAGCTCTGCTGCCGAAGCCGGCTATTTTTCTGCCGGCTATTTCTGCCGGCTATGTCTGCCGGCT
>DGOD01000029.1 GCA_002389265.1 Gammaproteobacteria bacterium UBA4475 | reverse complement strand
CGCATTGACTTCCAGCACCTTGGCTTGCAGTGCTTGGGGATGGGTAGAACCAATGTTGTCATTGATATTCAGACCGTCAGGAGAAACGCCAATCTCAACCACTTCAGCGCCCAGCTCTCGAAATACATTGGGTGCAATGTGGTAGGTTGCACCATTCGCGCAATCGACGACGATCTTCAAACCTTTTAGATTATGGCTCGAGCTAAAGCAGCTCTTACAAAATTCGATATAGCGGCCGGCGGCGTCATTGATCCTTGAAACCTTACCAATTCGGTGAGACTCTACCGTCACCATAGCCTCACCCAATTTAGCTTCAATCGCATGTTCGACCGCGTCGTCGAGCTTGCGGCCCTGACCAGAGAAAAATTTAATCCCATTGTCATAGTAAGGATTATGGGAGGCGCTGATCACAATACCCGCCCGGGCATTAAAGGTGCGGGTCAGATAGGCAATGGCCGGTGTCGGCATTGGACCGAGCAGAGACACATCGACACCCGCTGAAGACAAACCCGCCTCCAGAGCTGACTCAAACATATAACCAGAAATTCTGGTGTCTTTGCCGATCAGTATACGACCTCGACCTGTCTCAGAAAAAACTTTGCCTGCAGCCCAGCCCAGCTTTAACATGAAATCCGCCGTAACGGGTGATTCACCCACCCGGCCTCGAATGCCATCTGTACCAAAATACTGTTTAGTCACTCAAGTTACTCTTAATGAGAATGAATTAGTGATCACTGAGACCCTCGTGCTGGATCGCTTTGACGACTCGCAGGGCCTGCACTGTCTCGGCAACATCATGAACCCGCAATAGGCTGGCACCATTCATATACGCCAGCAGCGCACCTGCAATGCTGCCTTGCAGACGGTCTACGGTGGGATCGCCAAGAACCACACCAATAGTACTCTTTCGTGACAGGCCTACCAACAAGGGACAGCCAAACATCATGAATTCTTCTAATCGATTGATCAGCTGTAGATTATGCTCCACCGTTTTACCAAAACCAAAGCCAGGATCGAGAATGATCTTTGCCTTGGGTATCCCCGCTGCTTCGCAAGCCAGAATTCGCGCTTCAAAAAATCCACAAATTTCCACTAAAAGATTGGCATAAGTCGGTTCGAGCTGCATGGTCTGCGGATCACCCTGCATATGCGTCAGGCAGACCGGCAAGCCTGTCGCTGCTGCCGCTGCCAGTGCCCCTGGACGACCCAGGGCCCTGACATCATTAATCAAGTCCACGCCCATCAGCGCCGCCTGACGCATGACCTCTGGCGTCGATGTATCGATGGAAATCGGAATGCTGGATTCGGCCCTGATGGCCTTGATGACGGGAATGACTCGGCGCAACTCTTCTTCGACACTGATGACAGCCGCACCAGGCCGGGTTGATTCACCGCCCACATCGATGATATCGGCGCCATCGAGCATCATTTGCCGCGCATGCTCAGTCGCCTGAGCTGGCACCAAATATTTGCCGCCGTCTATGAATGAGTCCGGCGTAACATTCAAAATGCCCATCACCATGGGACGTTTAATCGGTTGCATAAGGGATCACACAGAATCGATAGTTATAAAAAAGGGCTGGTATTCAACCAACCCTTCTTTATCTGTAAACTCAATCATTAGATCAGTCTTTCGGCGCCCAACGCAGCGCCCTCTTCTAGACCAGAGATTCCCGGCTAGTGCTCGCCGGCCGGACCACCAAGAACGTCCCCAGGGCGAGGCTCTGAGCCTTTGCCTGGTTCATCTTCCGACTTCTGCGGGCCTTGACCTGGCTTGCTCTTTGGACCATCCCAGTCGTTCGGTGGGCTCGGTTTACGGCCACTCATAATCTCGTCAATCTGATGACGATCGATGGTCTCATACTCCATCAAAGCCTCCGCCATCATATCCAGTTTGTCGCGGTTTTCTTCAAGCAGGCGCTTCGCCCGACCGTAACAATCATCAATGATTGAGCGAACTTCCTCATCAATCAACTTCGACGTTTCACCGGATACCTGCGATCCTGAACCTCCCGCGGACATACCCAAATAACCGTTAGCGTCTTCCTGATCATATAACAGCGGACCCAGCTTCTCCGACAGACCCCATTTGGTAACCATTGACCGCGCCATCTTGGTCGCACGTTCAATATCATTTGAGGCCCCGGTCGTAATGCCGTCTCGCCCGAGTGTCAATTCTTCAGCAATCCGACCGCCGAACAAGGAACAGATCTGACTCAGGATCATCCGCCGGTTCATCGAATAACGATCTTCCTCTGGCAAGAACATAGTCACACCTAACGCTCGACCGCGAGGAATAATCGTGACCTTGTAGGTGGGATCGTGCTCTGGCACCAGACAACTGACAACACAATGGCCGGCTTCATGATACGCCGTGTTGAGCTTCTCCTTCTCCGACATCACCATGCTCTTGCGCTCAGCGCCCATCATGATTTTATCTTTAGCCTGCTCAAATTCTTCCATATTCACGGTGCGCTTGTTCTGGCGTGCGGCAAACAGTGCGGCCTCGTTTACCAAATTAGCCAAATCGGCGCCAGAAAAACCTGGCGTGCCTCGAGCGATATAGGAAGGCTCAACATCGGCACCCAGTGGCACCTTGCGCATATGCACCTTAAGAATTTGCTCTCGCCCGCGGATATCTGGCAAACCCACCACCACCTGACGGTCAAACCGCCCAGGCCTCAATAATGCTGGATCCAACACGTCAGGTCGGTTAGTGGCGGCAATAATAATCACCCCCTCGTTACCATCAAAACCATCCATTTCAACCAATAACTGGTTCAATGTCTGCTCACGCTCATCGTGACCGCCGCCCATACCGGCCCCACGATGCCGACCAACCGCATCGATCTCGTCGATAAAAATAATGCAAGGCGACTGTTTTTTGGCTTGCTCAAACATATCTCGTACTCGAGACGCGCCAACACCCACAAACATTTCGACAAAATCTGAACCCGAGATGGAAAAGAACGGAACCTTAGCTTCACCAGCAATCGCCTTGGCCAACAGCGTCTTACCCGTACCGGGCTGACCAACCATTAAAATGCCTCGAGGAATACGACCGCCGAGTTTTTGGAATTTCGTTGGATCCTGCAGAAACTCCACGAGCTCCTGCACGTCCTCTTTAGCCTCATCAACACCCGCCACATCGGCGAACGTCGTCTTGATCTGGTCCTCGCCGAGCAATTTAGCTTTGCTCTTACCAAAGGTCAGAGGGCCGCCACGGCCGCCCGCGCCACCTTGCATTTGACGCATAAAGAACATGAACACGGCAATAATGACCAAGATCGGGAAACTGGCCACGAGCAGTTGGGTCCAAATGCTTTGCGTTTCTGGTCGAGCACCACTGAAATCGACGCGATGGTTAACCATATCGTCGATCAGGGCCTTATCTGTCACCTGCGGTTGCACCGTTTCAAAGCGCTGACCGTCGTTCATCTCACCGCGAATAATAAGACCATCAACCTGAACCTTGCTCACCCGGTCTTGGGCGATCGACTCAAGAAACTCTGAATATTCGACTTCTGTTAGATTTTTGCTCACATTGAAGCTGTTAAACACCGTTAACAAGACAGCGGCGATAACCAGCCAGAGCAGTAAATTTTTACCCATATCATTCAAAGGAATATCCTCTCTACAGGGTCAGTTCCCCCAGCGGGCCCTAACCTTACACCAGTTTAATTTATACGCCAAACACCCTTTAACGCTTTATTTTCGGCGATCTTTAACGGCTTTCGATCCGATTCGTATCTGTGTCTGAAAAATTCTGCCCCACCAAGTACAGCTCTCTGGACTTATCTCGCGACGCCTTGGGTTTAAAATTAACCACGGTGCCATAGCGAGCCCGGTATTGCTGCCTGATTTCCTGAATACCGTCGCCTTCAAAACACTTACAGACTAAACCACCACCCGGCCTGAGTACTTGATCGGCAAAGTCGATAGATAGCTCCACCAGATGCGCTGCCCTCGGCTGGTCGATATTCTTCACTCCACTTAAGTTGGGGGCCATGTCAGAAAATACAAGGTCTACTGGTCGACCATCCAAACTTGCCAGCAACTTTTCGAAGGGATCAGCTTCAGTAAAGTCACCCTGAATGAAGGTCACACCGGGGATTGGCTCCATTTCCAACAGGTCGATGCCGATCAGCGTACCCTGCGGACCAATTTTTTCGATGACGACCTGGCACCAGCCTCCGGGCGCGGCACCGAGATCAATAACCGTCGCTCCCGGCTTGAGGAGGTTGAAACGCGCATCAATTTCCAGCAGCTTGTAGCTTGCTCGAGACCGATATCCTTCCGCCCGGGCACGTTTTACGTACTCGTCATCTTCATGGGTTTTGAGCCATTGATGGCTGGATTTAGATTTTTTCATGTCTGTCGATGCACCACTTCGCTGCCGCTCTTTCATCTCGCATTGTTGATTTGAGTCGGGTAAACTCGCCGGCCTCACTATTTACACGGGTTTTACGCACGGTTCTAGCTAACCGGCTTGTGTATTATGCTCTTTTCTTACTGAAGATGACTCACACCTTATGATAAGCCAAAAAGACAAGAAACGGTTTCGCGCCATCGGCCATCATCTCAAACCCGTTGTTACTATTGCCGGCAATGGCCTGAGCGAGACTGTTCTCAGCGAACTCAGCCGCGCTCTGCAGGACCACGAACTGATCAAGGTGAAAATTCTGGCTGGCGATAAAGACGAACGAGACGCCTTGGTCGCCACCATAGTGGCCACCCAGCATGTCACCGTGATACAAAAAATTGGCCATATCGCCCTGATTTACAAGGCCGCAGCCAAACCTAACCCGGCGTTGTCAAATATTCTCCGCGCCACCATCAGCTGACCATCAGTTGACCATCAGCTGACCATCGCCCGCTATTAGTCGATCTCGGCGTCAATGCTCACACCTCTATAATAGTCGCTGCTGAGCAGCGCCAGATAAAACTCACCCAGTATTTTCGCATCAAAGGG
>DGOD01000321.1:21195-23551 GCA_002389265.1 Gammaproteobacteria bacterium UBA4475 | reverse complement strand
ATTTCCTTCGAAGGCGCAGATAATGATGCCCTCGTGACGGGACGTATCAAGATCGACGCGCAGTATGTCAACGACCATCTGGCGAACCTTGCCAGCAATGAAGATCTGAGCCGCTACATTCTCTAGGAATCGCGCTCTAGGAATCGAGCTCTAGGAATCGAGAACACCCTTAGCTTATTCAACCAAAAACCTTGTCTGATAAATGTGTTCCATGATTTTTGGTATGCTTATCCAAGACTGCAACCAACCACTTTCCCCATTAGCGATCGGAGTACACCAGTGATACCCACCGAAGTGAAATTACACCAGGTTTCAGGTGTCTTAGAACTGATTTATGCCGACGGGCTGCGCTTTGATCTGCCGGCAGAATATCTTCGAGTCTATTCACCCTCAGCTGAAGTTCAGGGGCACTCAAAGAGTCAAGCGGTTCTGCAAGTGGGCAAGAAGCATGTCAAGATCGCCAATCTTGAGCCCCAGGGACATTACGCAATCAAAATTACCTTCTCAGATGGTCATAACAGTGGCATCTACAGCTGGAGCTTTTTACATGAGCTTGGCAGTCAGCACCCAGAAAAATGGGCCGATTATCTCGCTCAACTGGAGGCCGCGGGCAAGCAGCGCGAACCGCAATTTATTGCCGTCAGTCGCTAGACAAACACCTCAGGCAACACCCTGTACGTTAGATTGGCCGTATAAAAGCCCCACCAAGCAATGCACATACCGGCAAACGCAGGTAAACTAGCCCGCTTTAACGATCGATCGTCACTCCTCAGCAGCGGATATGGTATGACAGAAGAAACAACTCACTTTGGCCGCAAACAAGTCCCTGTCGGCGAGAAAGCCGCCAGAGTTGCCGGTGTCTTTCACTCCGTCGCCAATCGTTATGATGTGATGAATGACGTAATGTCACTGGGCAGTCACCGCTTGATGAAGCAGTTTGCGATTCAACTGACCGCTGCACGGGCTGGCGACAAAATCATGGATCTGGCGGGCGGTACCGGTGACTTGACCGAAAAACTCGCAAACATTGTTGGTCCAGCCGGACAAATCACCCTGTGCGACATCAACTATTCGATGCTCAGCAACGGCAGAGACCGCCTACTCGATCACGGAATCAGCGGCAACGTCGACTACCTCCAGGCGAACGCCGAATGCCTGCCCTTTCCCACTCACCACTTCGACGTCATCACCATGGCGTTCGGGTTGCGTAACGTCACGCGCAAAGAAGTAGCGCTCAAGGAGATTCTGAGAGTTCTGAAACCCGGCGGCCGATTGGTGGTATTGGAGTTTTCCAAGGCGATTAATCCAGGCATCAGTACTATCTACAAGTCCTTCTCAAAATTATGGCCACGCATCGGTCAGGCAATTACTGGCGACCACGACAGCTATCAATACTTGGTTGAGTCCATTGAAATGCACCCTGACCAGGAAACCTTGAAAGCCATGTTCAGCGACGCCGGCTTTATCGACTGCAGCTACCACAACCTGCTAAACGGTATCGCAGCGATTCATATCGGCAACAAAGCCGACGGGCTGTAATGCGTTTATTCAGAATCCTCAGAATCCTTAAGGTCGTCTGCAAGCACCGCCTAGATAGGCTATTACCCAGCGACCTGGATCTTCCAAGAACGGTCAGAGTCGGCCTGATGTTGCTGCGCCTGATCAAGACACCGAGCACGAGCCCGGCCGTCAGCCTACGCTTGAGCCTGGAAGAATTGGGACCCGTATTCGTCAAATTTGGCCAGATCCTGTCGACTCGACGGGATATGTTCGACGACGATATCGCTGATGAATTACAGAAATTACAGGACCAGGTGCCGGCATTTGCCACCGCTGATGCACGTGAGATCATCGAAGCTGCGCTTGGCAATGATATCGAGACCCTGTTTACCGCATTCGATGATCAACCTTTGGCGTCGGCGTCTGTGGCCCAAGTGCATACCGCTAACCTGAAAACTGGCGAGTCGGTAGTGGTTAAAATTATTCGGCCTGGTATCGACATCACTATTAAGCAAGACCTACAAGTCATGTACCTGCTTGCAAACTTCCTCGAACGAGGCTGGGAAGACGGCAGGCGCCTGCACCCAGTCACGGTAGTCAGGGACTATGAGCGCACTATCTTGGATGAGCTGGACCTGTTACTTGAGGCGGCTAATGCCACTCAGTTGCGCAAGAACTGGGATCAGTCGGGTAAACTCTATGTACCACTGGTGTATTGGGATTATTGCCGGCCCAACGTCATGGTTATGGAGCGGATTCATGGCTTAAGCTCTGCTGACGTTAAGGGCTTGCGTGACCGCGGCGTCAACATGCAGAAACTGGCCCACCTTGGGGTCGAGATTTTTTTCACCCAAGT
>DGOD01000321.1:12045-21082 GCA_002389265.1 Gammaproteobacteria bacterium UBA4475 | reverse complement strand
ATTGGGTCACTCACGGAAAACGACAAAAACTACCTCGCACGTAATCTGCTGGCTTTCTTTAATCAGGATTACTACGAAGTCGCGCGCCTGCATGTGGAAAGTGAATGGGTACCATTTGATACGGACATCAATGAATTTGAAGCCGTCATCCGCAGTGTCTGCGAGCCGATATTTCAAAAACCCATCAGTGAAATATCCTTCGGCAAGGTCTTGCTCAGCTTGTTTCAGACGGCCAGACGCTTTGATATGGAAGTCCAACCGCAGCTGGTATTGCTTCAGAAAACCCTACTCAATATCGAGGGGATGGGACGCCAACTATATCCGCAGCTCGACCTTTGGCAAACCGCGGCGCCCTATATGGAGCGCTGGATGAAAGACCGCATGGGGATCCGCGGGCTCCTTAAGCAGGTCGGCGATCACGCACCCAGCCTCGTGGGCCAACTCCCGGAACTACCACAGCTGGCACTGACCGCACTGGCAGAACTCAAGCACCTGGGACGCAACAATCGCCAACAGACGCAGCTACTGCAACAACTCCAGAATACGCTGGAACAGTCAGATCGCCGCCAACGCTCAACTCGCCTCGGTGGTACCAGCCTGTTACTGGCATTCGCTGTCGCAGCTTCTCCCGTAGCTGGAATTGCGCCACATATGGCGCTACAGTTGAGCGCTGGCGCCCTCGGTTGCCTCGGCGTTTATTGGATGTTTATCAAGACCTGACATGATATTCTCGACGTCTATCGAGCCGAACATCGGCAAACCTACAACCCACCCATGCCTCATGTGTGGCCTTACCTCCTGATGGTTCACGATCTATGTCGAGCATACCCCCAGACACTGACTGGCTTGCGGAAATTCAGTTCGATAATCAGGGCCTGATACCTGCCATCGCCCAGGACGCCAGTAGTGAGCGAATCTTGATGGTGGCGTGGATGAACAAGGAAGCCTTGCTGACGACCCTCGCCACCGGGCATGCTGTTTATTGGTCACGCTCACGGCAAAAATTATGGCATAAGGGTGAAGAATCAGGCCATCAGCAAATCATTGAGGAAGTCAGACTCGACTGTGATAGTGATGTGATAATATTGCGAGTGCAACAGACAGGGGGCATCGCCTGTCATACCGGCAGACAGTCCTGCTTTTACCGTGTGTTAAACAATGGTGAGTGGCAAACCGTCGACCCAGTCATCAAGCCGCCGGCGGAGATTTATACATGAGTGATATCATCAAGCGCTTGGCAGCAACACTGGAAGACCGAAAAACCAGCGACCCGGCAACATCTTATGTTGCGAGTCTGCATGCGAAGGGCCTTAATAAGATTCTTGAAAAGGTCGGCGAAGAGGCAACAGAAACCATTATCGCGGCCAAGGATGCGGATCTCGACCCGATCGCGGTAATCAAGGAGACCGCCGATTTGTGGTTCCATAGTCTCGTGATGTTGAGTCACCTAAACCTTGATGCTGGCGACCTGTTGCGCGAGCTTGAAGACCGCTTTGGAACGTCAGGAATTGATGAAAAGAATGCGCGCCAGTCAAGCGTGACGCGCGAACAAAAACTGGAGGAATGAGCTATGCCTGGAATACCCGAACTATTAGTGGTACTACTGATTGTGGTTCTGCTGTTTGGCACCACGAAAATAAAATCACTAGGCAACGATCTCGGATCAGCGATCAAGGGGTTCAGAAACGCCATCGATAATGATGCTGACAAAACCGAGTTGTTGGCCGACGAAGAGAAACCGGCAGACAACATTAGCACCAATATCAGCACCGACAGCAAAGAGCCTGTCGAGTCGAAAAAAGAAAGTTGATCTGACATGTTTGATATCGGTTTTCCCGAGCTGATCGTCGTCAGCATTGTTGCACTGCTGGTGATCGGACCGGACAAGCTACCCGAAACATTACGGAGCCTTTTCCTATGGGTCGGGCGACTGCGGCGCAGCCTTGCCAACATTCGTACTGACATAGAAAACGAGATCGGTGCTGACGATATTCGCCAACAACTCCACAACGAATCCATCATGAGGGGACTCGAAGAAACCCGCCAACAGCTCCAGAGCGTGGTCAACCAGACCGATGAGACCCTGACGGAAATCAAACAGGCGTCAAAAGCCTTGCACAAGGCCGACCTTCCATCAATCACCGAGCCCAACCGTGACGAAACCAAACGACCAGACACCGGGGGCTGACCCTACCGACCCAGGTCAGACCTTGATCGAACACCTTGTCGAGCTGCGAACCAGAATTCTGCACAGCTTGGCGTCAGTGGTCATTGTTTTCCTGCCCTTGTTTTATTTCGCGAACGACCTTTACAGCTACATTTCCGAACCTCTGCGCGCCTACCTGCCAGAGGGCGCCACCATGATCGCAACGGAAGTTGCGTCACCCTTTTTGACGCCGTTCAAGCTAACCTTGGTCTTAGCTATTTTTATTGCCATTCCCTATATCCTGCACCAGCTCTGGAGTTTTATCGCACCCGGCCTGTATTCCAGCGAAAAGCGCCTGGCAATCCCTCTGCTGACCTCAAGCGTACTACTGTTCTATGGCGGTATTGCCTTTGCTTTTTACGTCGTGTTTCCATTAATTTTTGGCTTCTTTACCAGCGCCGCACCTGCGGGCGTCACCGTCATGACCGACATCAATCGTTACCTGGACTTCGTCCTGAAGCTGTTTTTCGCCTTCGGCCTGGCGTTTGAAATTCCCATAGCCACACTCCTATTAGTCTGGACCGGCGCAACTACCGTTGAAAACCTGCGCAAAAAACGCCCTTACGTTGTTGTCGGCTGTTTCATTATTGGGATGTTACTCACGCCGCCGGACATCATTTCTCAGCTGCTGCTCGCATTGCCCATGTGGATATTGTTTGAAATTGGCATCCTGTTTGCCACCTTGATTCGTCATCGACAGGAGGTCGAATAAGCACCCTTTTGCAATTACCGGCAACGAGACTTGCCATCCCGCGACTGACAATCTATTTTGCATAGTCAGCACAGCACACCCGAATTTAATCAACCTTTGAGGAGTTCCCCATGACTAACATCGATACCGGCACAAACGATCTCTTGGCCAGTCTAGAAAATGGCGTAGCCGTCTTGACCTTGAACCGCCCTGAAGCTCGCAACGCCATGTCTGGCGAGATGAATGCAGCGCTGCAAACCCTGCTCGCAGATCTCGAGCTCAACCCAGCGGTGAAGTGCATTGTCCTGACCGGAGCCGGCAAGGGTTTTTGTGCCGGCGGCGATGTTAAAGGCATGGCCGCATCCGGCGATGGAACCGTTGGCGACGCCACCATCGACGGCGCGATTCATCAACAACGGGTGAATCAACGCGCCACAGCCGGCAAACTCTACAAGATGCCAAAACCGACTATCGCCGCATTACCAGGCGCGGCAGCGGGCGCTGGCCTGTCTCTGGCCCTAGCCTGCGACATGCGCGTCATGAGCAACACCGCCATCATGACCACCGCTTTTGCCCGAGTCGGTTTTTCTGGCGACTACGGCGGCACCTACTTCATGACGCAATTGATTGGCGCCGCTAAGGCTCGCCAACTGTATTTTCTATCTGAGCGCGTTAGCGCAGCCGAAGCACTGGATCTTGGTTTAACTAATTGGGTCTGCGAGCCGGAAGAACTGATGGCAAAAGCCATGGAAATCGCTAACAAAATCGCAGCAGGCCCAACGGTCGCTTTCCGCTATATGAAGGAAAATTTGAACCGAGCCGTGTCTGGCGATGTTGATGACTGCCTGGACCTCGAAGCCACCCACCATGTTCACACAGGCCAAACTCAAGACCACAAAGAGGCAGCAAAGGCATTCGTTGAAAAACGTGAGCCGACCTTTAAGGGTCGTTAACCTCTAGCAGGAAGGTAACCGGACCATCATTTTCGAGCTGAACTTTCATGTCAGCACCAAACTGACCGGTTGCCACATGCTCGCACCGCTGGCGGGCTCGGTCCACGAAGTCGTCGTACATCAGTTCGGCGTCTACCGGTGGCGTCGCTGAAGAAAAAGATGGGCGCAGACCCTTGCGCGTATCGGCAGCCAGGGTGAACTGCGAAACGACTAACAGACTCCCCGAGATATCTGACAACGCCAAGTTCATATGCCCCACAGCATCAGGAAAGACTCTGTAGGCGAGCACCTTGTTGAGTAACTTATCGATTTGAGCGGCGGAATCGCCCTTTTGAATCGCTAAGAACAAGAGAATACCGCGCGCAATTTCACCGACTATTTCATCATTCACCAGGACTCGGGCGTAGCTGACTCGTTGGATCAGGGCTCGCATTGAATCAATGTCCTAGACGCTGAAATCTGACTCGAAGCGCAATGCCATGTCACGGGTGGCCCGCACCAGCGCATCTATCAACGCGTTTTCAGTGGCTGAGTGACCAGCCTCGCGCACCAGATAAACCTGCGATATTGGCCAGGCTGCATGTAACTCATGGGCATTCTTTACTGGGCACAAAATGTCGTAGCGGCCATGAACGATAATGCCAGGCACATCACTGATACTACTGACGTTATTCAGTATTTGATTGTCAGTCAAAAAGCAATTGTTGGTGAAGTAATGCAGCCCAATGCGACTTCTGGCCATCGCCCGATGCGGATCAGTGAAATGTTTAACCAATCGGGGGTTCGGCTCTAAGGATGAGCAATCAGCTTCCCAACGGGACCAAGCTTTAGCGGCCCCCATTCGTGCCAACTCATCAGCACCGTTAATGCGGCGATTGTAGGCTGCCAGATAATCATCTCTTTCAGACACGGGAATCGGACTTTCGAAGTCTTCCCAGTGATCCGGGAAAAACCGATTAGCCCCATCCTGGTAGACCCAATCTATATCCGCCTTACGACCGAGAAATATTCCTCGCAGCACCATACCTAAAACGTTAGCGGCAAACTCCTCGGCATACAGTAAGCTAAGCATCGAACCGAAGCCGCCACCGAACAGCACCCACTTCTCAACGCCAAGAAAAACCCGGATTTTTTCCATATCCGCTACCAGGTCACTGGAAGTGTTATTGGTTAAGTCGCTATGCGGCTTAGAGCGACCTGAGCCACGCTGATCGAAGAGTATAATCCGATATTTTTCTGGATTAAAAAAACACCGACTATCAAACTCACAGCCCGAGCCGGGACCAGAGTGAACAAACAACACAGGAATACCATCCGGCGTACCACTCTCATCAATATACAGAGAGTGGACGTCATCTACATCCAACATGTGGCGAGCGTAAGGCTTGATTTCCGGATACAGTGGTAGCATCTGAGTCTTCCTTACGCGACTTTTTCACGGCCCGCACGCTTGCGTTCATTCTCAGTCAGCAGCTTTTTGCGCATCCGCAGACTGGTGGGTGTTACCTCAACCAATTCATCGTCTTCGATAAACTCAATGGCCTGCTCAAGGGTATGTCGAATAGCCCCAGTGAGAATGATAGCTTCGTCTGTGCCGGAAGCACGAACGTTGGTCAATTGTTTACCCTTCAGCGGATTCACTATCAGGTCATTACCCCGTGAGTGTAGGCCGATGACCATGCCTTCGTACACTTCCTCGTTCGGTAGAATAAACATCCGACCACGGGACTGGAGATTCCAGATGGCATAAGCCAACGCCTTGCCACTGGCCATGGATACTAGTACACCATTGGTACGACTAGACATGTCCTGGCTCATCACATTACCGTAATGGGAGAAGATACTGGTCATAATACCGGTACCTGAGGTCATGGTCATAAACGCACCACGAAAACCAATCAGCCCGCGAGTAGGAATTTGATATTCGATGCGGACTCGGCCTTTGCCATCGGGAATCATGTTTTCCAAAACGCCCTTGCGCCGACCTAACTCTTCCATCACCGAACCCTGGTGAGTTTCTTCGATATCTAGCAGCACATTTTCAAACGGTTCCTGGCGCTTGCCTTCAACCTCTCTGAAAATCACCTCGGGACGACCCACGGCAAGCTCATAACCTTCACGACGCATGGTCTCGATCAAAACAGCGAGATGCAATTCGCCACGACCAGAGACCTTAAAGCGGTCGGCGCTGTCGGTGTCTTCAACCCGCAACGCCACGTTATGAATTAACTCACGATCCAGGCGCTCACGAATATTTCGACTGGTGACGAACTTGCCTTCACGGCCGGCAAAAGGTGATGTGTTCACTTGGAACGTCATAGAAATTGTCGGCTCATCAACCACCAGCGGGGGTAATGCCTCAACATGATCTGGATGACAAATGGTATCTGAAATCTTCAGGCCTTCAATACCCGTGATGCAGACGATATTACCGGCGTCGGCGCCATCAACCTCAACGCGATCGAGGCCCTCGTAGCCCATGACCTGCAGCACTTTGCCCTTTTTAACTTTACCGTCGGCACCCACAACGGCCACTTGCTGGGCCTTCTTGACGCTACCCCGAGCCACACGGCCAAGCCCAATAACGCCGACATAGCTATTATAATCCAGCGCACTGATTTGCATCTGGAATGGGCCTTCGTCGTCGACCACAGGTTCTGGCACATGATCCAGTATCGCTTGTAACAACAAGGTCAAGTCATCACCAATGGCATCCATTGAAAGACCAGCACGACCCTGAATGGCAGAACCGTAAATGACGGGAAAGTCTAACTGCGTATCATTTGCGCCGAGTTTGTCGAACAGCTCAAACACTTCGTCAACCACCCAATCGGGTCGAGCGCCTTCGCGGTCAATCTTATTGACCATCACGATCGGATTCAGGCCGTTAGCAAATGCCTTGCTGGTAACAAATCGCGTTTGTGGCATCGGACCATCCACCGCATCGACAACGAGCAGCACCGAGTCGACCATCGACAGTATCCGCTCGACTTCACCACCAAAGTCTGCGTGCCCTGGCGTATCAACAATATTAATCCGGTGACCCTGCCACTCAATGGCGGCATTCTTGGCCAGAATGGTAATGCCACGCTCTTTCTCCAGGTCATTGGAGTCCATCAAGCGTTCCACTTGCTCATCGCCGCGGTGCAAAGACCCCGACTGCTGCAGTAATTTGTCAATTAATGTAGTTTTCCCATGATCAACGTGGGCAATAATTGCGATGTTTCTTAATTTCTTACTCATGACTACTCCGCTCAACGACGCGGTATTATACAGAGTGTCAAGCAATTTAGACATCTGCAATTCAACTTTACAGGCCTTTACCCAAAGTTAAAGGCCATCAACAGCCACAAAATACGCTTTCCCCCTGCATATTGAAGTCCAACATCCGCTACTGGGCGCGCAAGGATTCAAATTCTTCGACGTTAAATCGCAACTCATCGCGACTACTTGACAACTAAAAGGCACTTGCGCCAGACGCCTAATCGGGCCACTTCACGGCCCGCCCAGCATTTTGCACCATGCTAGAGCGTAACGCCCTATATCGCACCAAAATAGGGCATAGCGGTTCGGGCGGATGCCCTACAGACCACACAATACAAGGCTTTATTAATTCTGACGAATGGCATAATCTTTGCTCTCTTAAATTGCACCACATCATTACAGTAAACCCATTGGAGGGCACACCATAATGTCAGAAAAGACTTTAGGTCTGATAGAAGAAAACGAAGCGCGATGGGTGGACTTACGTTTCACTGATTCACGCGGCAAAGAACAGCACGTCACCAACCATGCGAGCAAAGTGGATGCCGATTTTTTCGAAGTCGGCGCCATGTTCGACGGATCATCCATCGGTGGCTGGAAGCCTATTAACGAATCCGACATGATTCTGATGCCGGACGACAGCACAGCGGTGATCGATCCTTTCACTGAAGAGACCACCATCAACGTTCGCTGCAACATCCTAGAGCCGAGCACCATGCAAGGCTACGACCGCGACCCACGCTCTCTCGCACAGCGGGCTGAGGCGTATCTGGCTACCACCGGTATCGGTGACACAGCCTATTTTGGCCCGGAACCAGAATTTTTCATCTTCGATGATATTAAGTACAAATCCGACATGAGCGGCGCCATGTATCAAATCGAGTCTGAAGAAGCGGCGTGGATGACCTCCCACAACACTGAGGGTGGCAACCTGGGCCATAAGCCTGGCGTCAAAGGCGGCTACTTCCCCGTGCCACCGGTAGACTCCTTGTACGACATTCGAAACTCTATGTGCACCGCCATGGAGGCCATGGGCTTGTCCATCGACCTGCATCACCATGAGGTCGGTACTGCGGGCCAATGCGAGATCGGCATACCCTTCAATACGTTAACCAAGAAGGCTGACGAGGTGCAAATCTACAAATACTGCGTCCTGAACGTCGCGCACGCCTACGGTAAGACCGCAACGTTTATGCCTAAGCCGCTGATCGGCGATAATGGCAGCGGTATGCACCTGCACCAGTCAATCTGGAAAGACGGCAAGAACACCTTCGCTGGCGAAGGTTACGGCAACATGTCCCAGCAAGCCCTGTATTACATCGGCGGCATCATCAAGCATGCTCGCGCCTTGAACGCCTTCGCCAATGCCAGCACCAACTCTTACAAGCGACTGGTACCAGGATTTGAGGCGCCCGTATTGCTGGCCTACTCGGCTCGCAACCGCTCTGCTTCGATCCGCATCCCTTATGTCCAGGGTGGCAATCCGAAAGGCGTGCGTCTGGAAGTGCGTTTTGGCGATCCTACGGCCAACCCTTACTTAATGTTCTCTGCCATGATGATGGCCGGTCTTGACGGTATTAAAAACAAGATTGACCCGGGCGCCCCCATGGACAAGGATCTTTATGACTTGCCAGCAGAGGAATTACGGAATATTCCAACAGTCTGTAACTCGTTGGAAATGGCACTGGACAGCCTCCATGCTGACCGCAGCTTCCTGACCGAAGGTGATGTGTTCTCAGACTCCATGATCGATGGTTACATCAACCTGAAGATGGCCGAAGTCGAACGTCTGAACTCCACACCTCACCCCGTGGAATTTGAAATGTACTACAGCGTTTAATCACCCGCAGCGCGATCAAAATCCCGTGGCGCCCAATGCGCCGCGGGATTTTTTTTGACCAGAATTCAACGACCAGACCCACC
>DGOD01000321.1:1873-12015 GCA_002389265.1 Gammaproteobacteria bacterium UBA4475 | reverse complement strand
TGGCAAGCCACTGTATTCGACTCAGAACAAGTGGTGCGTTTATTGCTAATTATATCGACAGGAATAAACAGCCGAGCACGAATAAACATGATAAGTCACCTACTCAATAGTTTAAATATCGGCATCCTCACTGTTGATCATCAACTGCAGCTCACTTATATCAACTCCGCCGCTGAAAGCCTGATGGGCGTTTCGTCGGCTCGCGCTCTAGGGCAATCCATTCGCGAAATATTGCAAAATTCAGCGGAACTGGAGTCCGTCGCCTACGATGCGATGCAGAGTGGCCAACCTTACACCCGCCACCGTGCTGAACTTCTTCTGTTTGACGGCCAAAGCCTGACGGTAGATTACACGATAACACCCACCAGTGATGATGAATGGCCCAGCCTCGTCATCGAACTCTACGCCCTGGATCGCTACCTGCGGATCGATCGAGACGAGTCGTTGCGTGGCCACCAGGAAGCCACCCGGCAAATGATCCGAGGCCTAGCCCACGAAATCAAAAATCCTCTCGGCGGCATCAAAGGTTCGGCTCAGCTCCTTGCCCGGGAGCTGAATGACCCACTCTATACGGAATACACCGACATTATTGTCACCGAAACTGATCGTTTGACGACCTTAGTCGACCGCCTCCTCGGCCCTAAAACTGCGCCCAAACCGGTCATGAAAAACATCCACGAATTGCTTGAGCGGGTCAGGATCCTGATCGAGCTGGAATCCACCTCGTCATTTAAAATCGTCCGCGATTACGACCCCAGTATTCCCGAGATCGAAATCGACCCAGAACTCATGATTCAGGTATTTTTAAATATCGCGCGCAATGCAATGCAGAGCCTTACCGAGATTAAACAACCCGCATTACGCTTTAAAACCCGCACCGAACGCCAATTCACTATCGGCACCCGATTACACCGAATCGTGACTCGAGTTGATATCATCGACAACGGGCCCGGCATACCCCCAACCCTGAAGGATCAATTGTTTTTCCCCATGATCAGTGGTCGACCAGAGGGTACCGGGCTAGGTCTCTCTTTTGCCCAGTCAATCGTGCAAAAGCATCAGGGCTTGATTGAATTTGAAAGCGCGCCAGGCAGAACCCAATTCTCAATAATCCTACCGATGGAACAACGTTAATGATGGTAACCAACACAGTCTGGGTGGTTGATGATGAACGGTCGATTCGTTGGGTGCTCGACAAGGCACTGACCCAGGCCGAACTGAACGTGACCTGCTTCGAAGACGGTCAGTCATTGCTGAACAGACTCGAAGCTGAACAGCCGGATGCTATCATCAGCGATATTCGAATGCCGGGTATCGATGGGCTGGATTTGTTAAAGCGAATCAAGGAGATCTGGCCAGACCTGCCGGTGATCATCATGACCGCGCACTCAGACCTGGATAGCGCCGTCGCATCGATTCAGGGCGGTGCCTTCGAATACCTGCCCAAACCCTTTGAGGTTGATGAGGCGGTGGCCATCGTCCAGCGGGCTATTCGCCAAGCTCAGGAGAAGCAACCCAACGAAAAACCTGAAGCCATCATCAGCTCTGAGATCATCGGTAAAGCGCCCGCCATGCAAGAAGTTTTTCGAGCGATCGGCCGACTCTCAAAATCCAGCGTCACTGTGCTGATCAACGGTCAGTCAGGTACTGGCAAGGAACTTGTCGCTCTCGCCCTCCACAAGCATAGTCCCCGCGCCAACAAAACCTTTATTGCGTTAAATATGGCCGCCATCCCTCACGACCTAATCGAGTCCGAGCTGTTCGGACACGAACGTGGCGCCTTTACTGGCGCCAGTCAATTACGTAAAGGGCGCTTCGAGCAAGCGGACCAGGGCACATTGTTTCTTGATGAAATTGGCGATATGCCCGCCGAAACCCAGACACGCTTGTTGCGCGTTCTGTCCGACGGCGAATACTACCGAGTTGGCGGCCATATACCGCTGAAAGCCGACGTTCGTATTATTGCCGCAACCCATCAGAATCTCGAAAATTTGGTGGAACAGAACCGCTTCCGCGAAGATCTGTTCCATCGCTTAAATGTGATTCGCATTCACATCCCGACACTTCAGGAGCGCAAAGGTGATATTCCTCTACTCTCAAGCTACTTCTTGCAAGAAGCCGCCCGAGAACTTAACGAGGACGCAAAGATACTCAAACCCGAAACCAGCCAATACTTGACCGACCTGCCATGGCCCGGCAATGTTCGCCAACTGGAAAACTTTTGTCGCTGGGTGACCGTGATGGCAACCGGCCGCGAGGTTGCCATTGACGACCTACCGCCAGAATTGCGCGAGGCAGGTGAGCAGCCCGCGCCTGGCGAAAACTGGGAGCGCGCACTCAGCCACTGGGCAAGCCGCAAACTGTCTCAACCGAATGTCGATGGCAGTCGCCTGCTGGACGGCGCCATACCCGCGTTTGAGAGAATCGTCATTGAGGCGGCCTTGAAACAAACTGGCGGACGTAAACGAGATGCAGCACAGTTGCTCGGCTGGGGCCGAAACACTCTGACTCGCAAGATCACCGAACTAGGCCTGAACGCCGCCCCAGCATCCCTCGACACCCCAGACCAACAGAGCCAGCAGGACCAAGACCAGGGCCTCAACTAGGCAGGCCACCGAATTCACGGCAGCCCCAACCGAGCCTTGTGGTGATCGTTCTTGAATAAAAAAAGGCAGACCAGGAAAGTGTTAGAAATACAATCCTGGCCAGACCCGTGTAGACTGCAAACCATACCGAAAAGCCCCACTCAGGCAAGACCCCAAGGAGATATCAGGTTGGTTGCTGTTGCATTGTTTGAACCAGAAATACCACCCAACGCTGGCAATATTATTCGCCTGTGCGCCAACACGGGTAGCCCGCTGCACATGATCCGACCCTTGGGGTTTGAGCTGGATGACAAGCGCCTTCGTCGAGCCGGCCTCGACTATCACGAGTGGGCCAGTATTGAGACCCACGATTCTTTTTCGTCCTTTCGAGAAAAGATATCTCAGGGTCGAATTCTAGCGATAACAACCAAGGGCCAAACCCGCTACGCCGACGTTCAATTCCTCGCCGACGACATACTCCTGTTTGGACCCGAGACCCGCGGCTTACCCGCAGCTATCCTCGAGGCGCTGCCCGAGGACCAACGGTTGCGCATTCCCATGCTGCCCGGCAGTCGCAGCATGAACCTCGCTAACGCAGTCTCCGTCTTGGTCTATGAGGCTTGGCGGCAACAGGGGTTTAGTGACAGCCAATAGTGCCTGCGATCAGCGCGACGACGAAAATCAGTTAACAATTTTGTCGTTGGACTCCGCCGCTGGCGCAGATTGCTGGCGAGACTGCTCATAAATCGCCTCAAAATTAACCGGCGCAAGCATTAACGGCGGAAAACTGCCCTTAATCACCAGCGAGTCGATCGCCTCACGAGCATAGGGAAACAGAACGCTGGGGCAAAAGCTGCCCAGTGTTTTCGCGATCACAGCATCATCCATACCTTTGACGAGAAAAATGCCCGCTTGCTGCACTTCGGAAAGATAGACAACCTCGCCATCCTCCTTCTTCACCGTGACTGTCACGCTTAACACCACCTCATATAAATCCGTACCCACAACTGAGTGATGGGAATTCAGCTCGAGATTGACTGCTGGCTTCCACTGCCAAACAAACGCGTCTGGCGACTTGGGTGATTCAAAGGACATGTCTTTGATATAAATCCGTTGCAGGGCAAATTGCGCGCCGCCACTTGCTGTTGCTTGCTCACTCATTTACCGACTCCTTCACCACTATTAGCTAACATATCATCTAGCAACCCACGCCGATCCAATCCAACCAGCTCATCACAACCGCCGATGTGCTCTTTGCCGATCCAAATCTGCGGCACTGAGGTAGCTCCAGCGGCCTTGATCATTTCCTGGCGCAATGCGGCATTACCATCAATCGCAATATCCTTGAACTTAACATTCTTACGCTTGAGCAATGCCTTGGCATGAACGCAAAAGGGGCAAAACCGCGTACTATAGATAACAACATGACTCACAATGACACGCCTCTCGTTGATCCAAACAGTCACCGACGACTGTCAGTCTTTGACAACCGGCAGGCTCGAGGCCGACCATTCGCCCATACCACCGCCCAGCCGATGGACTTTCTCAAAACCTAAGGTTTTCAATTTGCCACCGACACCACTCGCATGCTGGCCCATCTTGCAGACCACGATAATCGGTCGATCTTTGAATTTTTCCAGCTCCACTGCGCGCTTATCAAAATTGCTAAAGGGTATATTCACCGCGTCCACGATATGTCCGGCGCTGAAATCCTTGCTATCGCGCACATCCAAAATCACTGCGCTGTCCCGATTAACCAGGTTAACCAAGGTGTTGGTGGTAATTGAGTTACCCCCCCGTTTACCTTCATTCACCATGAAAGCAAACACCAGGGCGACAAACAGCCCTATCAGCAGATAATGATTACCAATAAATTCAAATACTTGCTCTATCATGGACTCTCGTCGCTGTTATGTTGCACGGTTGTTAATCAACCAGCACCTATGAAGAGGCACTGGAACAAAAATAAGTCGCGAAGTATACACCAAAGGACGTAAAATTCACTTTCCTCGCACTAGGCCAACAATTTCATGACTAAAAAAGTACCATACGCCCTGATTATCCTCGACGGCTGGGGCGAACGAGAAGCCACTGACAGTAATGCGATCAAACTTGCTAAGACCCCAGTTCTCGATCAACTGCAGAAAACTCGGCCTCACTGCCTGATTTCATGCTCTGGCGAAGATGTCGGGCTGCCTGCCGGACAGATGGGCAATTCAGAAGTCGGACATATGACCCTTGGCGCCGGCCGAGTTATTGACCAGGACCTAACGCGCATCAACAAAGCCATCACCCAAGGTGATTTTTTTAAAAACCCCGTTCTCATGGAATCCATGGATCAGCTTGTCGCCACCGGTAATACCTTACATATTATGGGGCTGCTGTCTCCCGGCGGCGTTCACAGTCATGAAGACCAAATACAGGCAGCCGTTAAAATGGCCTTTGAGCGCGGTTTGAAGGCCGTCTACGTGCATGCCTTTCTCGACGGTCGAGATGTTCCACCCAAAAGCGCCGAGGCGTCACTGGCCAACATGCAAGCCTGCATCGACAATTTGGGTCAGGGCGGCATCGCCTCCATTGTTGGACGCTATTACGCCATGGATCGTGACAATCGCTGGGAGCGGGTTGAGCCGGCTTACCAGTTGTTAACTCAGGGCCACTCAGACTATCAGTTTGATTCAGCTGTCGCGGCTTTACATGCCGCTTATGCACGGAACGAGTCTGATGAATTTGTCAAACCCAGTGCGATTCTGCAAGGCGGGCAAGTTGTGAAGATGGCCGCCGGTGATGGCGTGTTGTTTATGAACTTTCGCGCCGATCGTGCCCGCGAACTGAGCCGCGCCTTTATTGATCCGGGCTTCACTGGATTCAAACGCCAAGCCCAACCAGCATTGCAATCATTTGTCACCCTCACCCAATATGCTGACAACATCCTCACGCCCTGCGCCTTTGGTCCGAGTGTGGTGACCAACAGCTTGGGTGAATACGTCGCGAAACTCGGCAAATCCCAATTGCGACTTGCTGAAACGGAGAAGTACGCCCATGTTACCTTCTTCTTCTCCGGTGGACGAGAGGCCGAGTATGCCGGCGAAACTCGCCGTCTGGTACCCTCGCCTCGAGTTGCCACTTATGATCTGCAACCAGAGATGAGCGCTCAGCAGGTGACCGATGAATGCATCACCGGGATTACAGGCGGTGACTATGACCTGATCATCTGCAATTTTGCCAACGGCGATATGGTAGGCCACACCGGCAACCTCAACGCCGCGATTCAGGCAGTCGAATTCGTCGATAGCTGCATCGGCCGCATTGTCGACGCGCTGTCCAGCGTGGGCGGCCATTGCCTGATCACCGCCGATCACGGTAACGTTGAACAGATGACCGATCCTTCAACGGGCCAGGCGCACACCGCCCACACTTCAGAGCGAGTACCACTGATTTATGTTGGCAGTGAAACTATTCAACTGGCACAATCAACCGGCAAGCTAACTGATGTTGCACCGACTCTGCTGGCGATTATGCACTTGCCTGCGCCGCCGGAAATGACCGGTCATTCATTGGTTCTGAGTGAACAGGCCCAGACTGCTAAACGCTAGCCCGCCAATTCTCAACCTTCACACGAGCACTAGTAAGTACTATGAGTAGTCCGCTTTTGATCAGTATGTTGTTCAGCCTCGGCCTTGGCTTACTGCTTCCTGCCGCTGTGTTGAGCGCAGAAAACGATCCGAAGATACTCGAACAACAGCTGCAAGATCTTGAAGTGGAGATCAGCAAATTCAAACAGTTGCTGGATAAGACCAACAGCCAACGCTCGTCACTGGAGGACAACCTTCGAACCAAC
Source organism: Gammaproteobacteria bacterium UBA4475 (assembly GCA_002389265.1). GTDB lineage: Bacteria > Pseudomonadota > Gammaproteobacteria > Pseudomonadales > Azotimanducaceae > UBA4582. The sequence continues at coordinate 5,589 of DGOD01000321.1, read as the reverse complement.
GAGAAGGCGATCAACGAACTACTCAAGAAAATCGAGCAAATGCAGCAAGCGATCCAGCAGGGCGAAACCACGATAAACACGCTGCGCCAAGAAAAATCTGGCCTCGAAGCAGCGCGGTTACAGCAACAGAATTATCTGATCACACAACTCAGAGCAGCCTATGAGATCGGCAACCAGCCCTATATGAAAGTGCTTCTGAATCAAGAAGACCCCAGCCAACTCGACCGGATGCTAACCTATTATCAATACTTCAGCCGGGCTCGAGCCGAGCAAATTGCTCATTACCGGGGCACTATCGAACAGCTCAATCAAGTGACTGGCAACCTTGAAGCTGAAAATCTGGGGCTACAACAGAATCGGGCACTGCTTGTCACCCAAAAGCAACAATTGCAATTGGCCCGAGTCGACAAACAGCAATCCCTGACTGAACTCAAGCTCGAGATTGCTTCAACCGGCTCAGAAATTCAAAAATTAAGTCAAAACCGCCAGGAGCTCGAAGCGCTGCTGGAGAAAATCAATAGCAGCGTCGCAGCCTTGCCGTCGCCCACGGATATGGTCAGTTTCGAAAGCCGCAAGGGCAAAATGCAACTGCCCGTTGCCGGCAAAATCCTCAGTCGCTATGGCAGTCAGCGCAGCAATGCCAAGCTGAAGTGGCGTGGTGTTTTAATAGAGGCCAAGGAAGGCGATCCGGTTTACGCTATTCACTATGGCAGAGTCATATTTTCTGACTGGTTAAGAGGCTTCGGGCTGATGATGATCATCAGCCATGGCGACGGCTATATGTCTCTGTATGGCCACAACCAGGTACTTTATCGAGAAACTGGCGACTGGATCCGCGCCGGCGAAAACATTGCCAGCGTCGGTGATAGCGGCGGCCAAAATCAAGCGGGCCTGTATTTCGAGATCCGCCACAGCGGCAAACCCACAAATCCACAACAATGGTGCCAGGCCCGTAGCAAAAACGCCGCGTGAGATTGTCGACAGAGTATCCTCCTGCGCTTGATATCTGACGCGGGCATCACCATTGAAGAGTATAGGATTGTCCGATACTGAAAAAATAAGACGCATCCAGGCGCGCGACGCCGGGGCGAAGTATAGCCATTTACTATTAGCCACTTACTATTAGCCAAGCGCTATTANNCTATTACCCAAGTACTAGGAGAGGCAGATGTTACGCACCCACAAGGGCATTCGAGTACTGGCGTTCGCTGGACTGGCGCTGATGCTCAGCGCGGCCTCAGCCGCAGACACTGAAGCTGACACAACGCCCGATACCCAGCAGGCGTTACCGGCTCGGCTGCCGCTGAACGAATTGCGAGTCTTTGCCGAAGCCTTCGATCGCGTCAGTAGCGCCTATGTCGAGGAAATTGACGATCGCACGCTGCTCGAAAACGCCATCAAGGGCATGTTGTCACAGCTTGACCCTCACTCAGCCTATCTCGATCGCGATTCTTTCTCCGATTTACAGGAAGATACCACGGGCAACTATGGCGGTGTCGGACTCGAGGTGAGCATGGAAGATGGATTTGTCCGCATCATCTCACCCATGGATGGCACGCCGGCCGAGAAGGCCGGGGTCAAACCTGGCGACTTGATCGTGCAACTCAATGACCAGCCCATCAAGGGGATGAGTCTGGGCGATGCCATCGACGCGATGCGGGGCGAACCCGGCAGTACTGTCAGGTTGACCCTGGTGCGTGAAGGCACCGCCAAACCTTTTGAGGTCAGCCTCACCCGTGAGATCATCGCAGTCGCCAGCGTTCGCCAAAGAGTCCTGGATCCAGGCTATGGCTACATTCGAATAGCACAGTTTCAAAGCAATACAGGCACCGAGGTCGAGGATGCCGTCACCGCTTTGACCGCGGAGGGTAAACTGCTCGGACTTGTCCTAGATTTACGCAACAATCCTGGGGGCATTTTACAGTCCGCCGTCGCCGTCTCTGATGTCTTCATTGATGACGGCCTGATTGTCTATACGGCGGGTAGATTACCCAACTCTGACATGCGTTTCAGCGCCAGCACACCGGATGCCACCAACGGCATACCCATCGTTGTGCTGGTGAATGAGGGAACTGCCTCAGCCTCAGAAATTGTTGCCGGNNGCCCTGCAGGATCACCACCGCGCGATCATCATGGGAGTCAACACCTTCGGTAAGGGCTCGGTGCAAACCATTCTGCCGCTGAATAATGAAAAAGCCATTAAACTCACCACAGCATTATATTACACGCCAAACGGGCGCTCCATTCAGGCCGAGGGCATCGTTCCAGACATCTGGGTTGACCGCTCAACCGTCACTCCGGAGAAACAGAATCAGTTCAGCATCAAAGAAAAAGATCTGCCGGGTCATTTGCTCAACGGTGAGCACCCGAAGACATTGCCCGCCGAAGTCTACGAGATGGAACTGGCCACCAGTGACTATCAATTGCACGAGGCCTTGGTCTTGCTCAAGGGCATCAATATCCTTGCCGCCAAGGTACAGCCACCACAAGGATAAGTGATCCCGTGTCGAGTCTTCTCCGGCTGATATTTTTGTTCACCGCACTAGTCAGCGGTAACTCCGCAGCCGCGGAGCAACCTCACGACACGGCCTACATCGCGATTATTATTGATGATTTAGGCAACCATCTGGGGCGCGGTCAAAAGGCCATTCAGCTACCTGCTAAGCTGACCTACGCCATATTACCCCATGCGAAATACACGCATCAGCTTGCTGAACTTGCCCATCTAGGCGGTAAAGAGGTGATGCTGCATATGCCTATGGCTAACCTCGGACACAAACCCATGGGTCCAGGCGGCTTGACTCAGCATCTGACGGAAACGGAATTTTATCAGACCCTTGAGCAGGCTATTGAACAGATCCCACATCTCAAGGGCATCAATAATCATATGGGCAGTCAATTGACCCAGCAGACCCAGCAGATGAACTGGCTCATGTCGCAGATCAAACAGCGGCAGCTTTACTTTATTGACTCAAGGACCACCGCCGATACCGTTGCCTTGGCTGCAGCCAGCGCACGTCAGATTCGCTCGTCAAGTCGCGACGTGTTTCTCGACAATGACCCGACGTTCGACAGCATTGATCAGTCGTTCAAAATATTGTTGGCAAAAGCCCGTCGTGATGGGACAGGGATTGCGATTGGCCACCCGCACCAGGCAACGTTAGATTATCTGGCCATGGTCATACCCGGACTGGCGGCACAGGCAATAGAATTAATTACCGTCTCGGCCTTGATCCAGCGGCAGCAAGCACATGACTTGCAAGTCGTCTTGGATGCCAGTTCTTACGCGGCCAATCCCATAGAATAACGGGTTCGTGTCAGGCGTTCTTGCGAGTCAGGGCGATAGCCTCTGCCAAGTCCAGTGTGCCTTCGTAAATTGCGCGACCGGTAATCACGCCGGTGATTCCGCCGTTGATCTTCGCACCGACTTCCAGCAAGGCCATGACATCTCGAATATCCGTAACACCACCAGAAGCGATGATGGGCACTGAGACAGATTCAGCAAGCTCTCGAGTCGCGCGCATATTAATCCCGCCCATCATGCCGTCTTTACCGATGTCCGTATAAACGATCGACTCGATGCCATCACTTTCAAACAGCAAGGCCAGGCTCTTAACCGAGATATCGGTCACCTCTTTCCAGCCATTCTTGGCCACCATGCCATGCAGGCCATCCAGCCCCACCATGATATGACCGGGGAAGTGCTGGCACATAGA
>DGOD01000321.1:0-1817 GCA_002389265.1 Gammaproteobacteria bacterium UBA4475 | reverse complement strand
GACTCGATCACCTCGGGGCTGCGAATGCCGCCACCCAATTGGATCGTCAAATCCGGGTGATTGGCCGCGATCATGGCAATCAGAGCGTGGTTGACCGGGTACCCTTCAAAGGCCCCATCCAAATCAACCAAATGCAGTCGCTCCGCACCTTGGCTGACCCAGTGGTCCGCGATGCCCACGGGGTCATCGGAATAGGTGGTCGACTCTTCCAGTCGCCCCTGCTTAAGATTGACGACCTTGCCATCCTTAAAATCAATTGCCGGAATAATCTGCATTACAGGGTTCCTTTTGTCGACGGCATAATGTCGCCCATCCGTTGATCCATCTCCAGCGCCATGCGCAGAGATCGACCGAACGCCTTGAAGATCGTCTCAATCTGGTGGTGGGTGTTTGCCCCGCGCAAATTATCAATATGTAATGTCAGGTTCGCGTGATTCACAAAACCATGAAAAAACTCGCGGAATAAATCAATGTCAAACCCCCCCACACTGGCTCGGGTGAAATCCACGTGATATTCCAGACCTGGACGACCAGAGAAGTCGATGACTACCCGCGACAGGGCTTCATCAAGGGGCACATAGGCATGCCCATAACGGCGAATACCGCGCTTATCACCCATCGCTTGATTAAATGCCTGACCGAGTGTGATGCCGATATCTTCCACCGTATGGTGAGCATCAATATGGAGATCACCCCGGGCATTGACCTGAATGTCGATCAGCCCATGACGGGCGATCTGGTCAAGCATATGCTCGAGAAACGGCAAGCCCGTATCGAAACTCGACACGCCTGTGCCGTCCAGGTTGATGCTGCAACTGATCTGAGTTTCGAGAGTGTTTCGGTCTACTTGTGCTTTGCGCTCTACCACTGCCATGCCCACTCGCCTTCTGTCGAAATCGGGGCATTATACGGTATTTACAGCAGTGCGCCATTGGGCAGATAACGGTTATCTGTATTCGTCTTGACCCATTGCCTTAGTACAGGCGTGAATGCCCCCCTTTGCTTGAGGATTCGAACCAGGTAGATCACCGGCGACTGCTTACCGCCATCCCATCCCGGCAACTGCATTTCTGCCAGCGTGAAGAATCGGACTAGACTGATCAATTCCTCATCACTAAGCGTCGTTACCACCTGCCACGGCGCCTCGTCGAGTCGCATAAGACGCGCGTCATCACTGATTTGGGCGGCCGTCAAACTGGCAGCCAGATTCTCCAGCGCCCCATCGGTCAGCGCCGCGTAAGCCTTCAAGTCATCCAGACTCAAGCCTTTCTCGGCAGCACCTTTCGCCGGTTCCCAAACACCAATCGTCATGTTTAGCGCCTCTTCTTGGGTAAGGCCGCAAAGTCACCGGCACGTTGTTCTTTATTGGCGGTGATCGCCTCTACCATTTCGTCGGTCTGCAAGAAACTCGCATTCCAGATGCCAATATAGTCCAAGCTGTCTGCTGTCGAGTGATCTCGCGAATAATTGATCATGCGCTTTGAGCCATAAACCGCCAGCGGTGCGTTAGCAGCGATCTCGTTGGCAACCTCCAAGACCGCCTCGAGCATGGTGTCCTGATCAGCAAATACGCGATTCACAAGACCGGCCTGATGCGCCTCGGCAGCGCTCATTCGGCGCCCAGTGTATGCCAATTCACGCACAATGCCTTCTGGAATGAGCTTCACCAACCGCGGAAACGTACCCACGTCTGCGGTCATGCCGATTTTCACCTCGAATACCGTGAAAAAGGCATCCTCTGTAGCGTAGCGGATGTCGCAGGCGGTGATAAAGTCCATGCCACCACCGATACACCCCCCCTGGATGGCCACAAGCAC
>DGOD01000101.1 GCA_002389265.1 Gammaproteobacteria bacterium UBA4475 | reverse complement strand
AGGTGTCTGCCAGCGAATAATTTCTGAGACCATATTCGGAATCAGCCCAGGGTTGGCTCGAAGTTTGTCGTATTCCGCGGGGTTCTGATTCAATGCCAGAACACCGCCACTCATGGAGTTGCGGGTTGTATCATTGCCACCGACAATCAATAAAATCAGATTGCCGAGGAACTCAAATGGCTGCATATCCTTGGTATCTTTGCCGTGAGCCAGCATCGAAATCAAGTCGGAGCCCGGCTCTTTCATCGCCGCCCGCTCATTCCACAGCGTGGTGAAGTACGCCAGACACTCCAGTAATTCTGTGCGGCGTTGATCTTCTGATTCTACTACGCCAGTGCCGGGCGCGGCGGTGGCAACGTCTGACCAACGGGTCAGCTTCCGGCGGTCTTCGAAAGGAAAGTCGAACAGGGTGGCCAGCATCTGTGTCGTCAATTCAATCGAGACACGATCAACCCAGTTGAAGGTCTCGCCACGGGGCAGGTCGTCGAGTATTTTACCAGCTCGTTCGCGGATCGTGCTTTCCATCTTCGCCAGATTGGGCGGGGCGACGACGCCACTAACGGTCGCTCGTTGCAGGTCATGCTTCGGCGGGTCCATCGCGATAAACATCGACAGATTCAGATCCGCAGGATTTGGCTCGGCGTCGACCCGAGGGCCAATGGCAATACCGTGTGCAGATGAGAACATATCGTGGTTCTTATCGATGAACATAATGTCTTCGAATTTGGTGATCGACCAGTAGCGGCCAATCGCAGGCAATTCATTGAGATGAACCGGATCCTCGGCGCGCAGGCGCTCGAAGTGAGCCCAATGCAGGTCCTGTTCGAAGAGTCGACCATCGATGACATTGATGTCCTCGATGGGTACGGAATAGGGGTCGCTGATCACCGGTGGCGCATTGTCGCCTAGAAATGGGCTCATGGTTGCTCGGTCGGCAGGCGCCTGTTCTTCTTTCAGTTGTTCGCTCATAACATGTCCATCTGTGTGCTATTGGCCAGGCCGTTAACGTTAACACACTTTAATTTACAGTTAATGATCAGATTGGGACAGGCGGCTTAAGCGGCGCGTGCTCAATGCCAGACCGAACCCGACGGCAGTCAGCAAGTATAATCCCGCATCGAATTGGCCGGTAAAGTCGTAAAGCAGACCCAGCGACAAGGGACCAAGCATGCCACCGACTTCAGCGGCAGAGAAGAACAGGCCGCTCGCAACACCGGCATAACGGTCGCCAATGCCCGGCAGTTCAACCAGGGTTAAAATCAGCACCGTCATCAAGGCTGAACGGGCAATGCCTTGCAGCAGCAAACCGCTGAACAGCAAAGCCTCAGATTGAAATTGCAACAAGATGCTCGCGCCCGCGGCACACAGACTCAAGCCGATGAGAATTGGAAAGCGTCGAGCGGGCGTGGCAAGCCGCGGGATCGTCAATGAGCCGACAATACCGATCAAGGTTGGGATCGCAGCCCAATAGCCTGCGGTGATCAAGCTCATGCCATCGTGACGTAATAATTCAGGCAGCCAGTTGTTGAGCCCGTGATTGAACAGGAAGACGCCGACACTCATCGACAGCACCAGTATGACAGCTGGATTGCTCAGTAACATCTTGATCACTTGTATTTGTGGTACAGCGGGTGTGTTTGAGGGCGCCGTAGAAGCCCGATTTAGGGTGGGGTGAAAAGCGATGGCGAGCCAAATAAAGCTGACCAACAGCGCAAACCCGGTCCACAAAAACATGACATTGCGCCAGTCATTGCCAAGGCTTGGCAGTAGGGTTGAATGGGTTAGGGTCAAAGAAATGACGCCGCCTATGGCGGGTCCAGTCATATAGATACCCATCGCCAGGCCGCGCGAGGACCCGGTAAACAAAGAGGTGACGACCTTCGGTGCGCCTGCTGAAATGATGGGCCCACCGATGCCGAACAGCATGACAGCGAACAGCATGGTGCTGTAGCTGTCAGCCATACCGCGAAACAAGGTAGAGGCGGCGATCAGCAGGCCGCCGGCGGTTAAAGCCCACCGCGGCCCGAGTTTGTCGAGCAGAATACCGCAGGGTATCGCTGAGAAAATATACACCAACTGCCAGGCACCCATAATACTGCCCATGGCTGCATGGCTGAGCTTCAAGTCAGACTCGATCAAACCTGTCATTGGTGCAAAGCTGGTGGCCGTCAGGCCGAACGCACAATACAGCAACCAGACGCCAGCGAGCAGAGCCCAGCGGTACGGATTGTTTGTTGTTACCAAAGGTGTTGCCGCGGTCGTTGATTCATTCATGTCGCATTAGTACCTGGCGATGGCTAAAAGTGGCTAGGTGCCTAACGGGTGAGGTCGATACCGTGGAACCTCGGCAAGAGTACGTTAGAATCGATAGCCGCGACAATCATTAAACGCATCCATATACCGTGAGCGGGTCTCTGCTGCGCGGTGAAAAAGCGTGCGTTAGGCTTTGACGACGACCTATTTTACCTGGGTCTTGGTAACGTCGGGTCGAGGTGGCCATTCTCTGCAAATTTCTGCCGGATTCATTGGGCTGGCGCTTGGCAATAAACGATATACCATCAATGTCACTTGCACATCGGCGACCCTTGTGGCAGTTTTGTCCGGCTCATTGCATCCAACTTTTCTTACATTTTGTCGGGGTACTCGTGTTACTGGACTTACATACACATTCCATCAAGTCAGACGATGGTCGCGCCAAGGTCGAGAACTATTGCCAGTGGATTCGTTCGAAGAACCTGCCGCTGGACGGCTTTGTCCTGACAGAGCACCGCCAATTCGATAATGAATCCGATTATAGTGCTCTCGCCGAGAAGTTTGACCTGTGTATTCTCAAGGCCAGCGAGGTCGAGACGGAATATGGCCATGTGTTGGTCTACGGCGTCACACCGGCCTTACAAGAGGCGTTTGATTTCGCCAGTATTGCTCTACCTCTGGCCAAGGTCATTGAAGCTTGTAACGCTCACGGGGCGGTAGCCGTGCCTTGTCATCCAGGTCGCCCGCGGGTGGGAATGTTTGCCCATACGGATGAGCTGGGTGTGCCCGAGGGCGTCAATATTGTCGAAATTTATAATGGCGGCAGTCGCGATCAAGAAGACCAGATCGCAATCGATAATGCCACTCGCCTGAACTATCAAGGCGTCGGCGGCAGCGATTCTCATATCGTCAGCCATGTGGGCCGCTGCGCAACTCGATTTGACGATCAAATAGAATCCATGGATGATCTGGTCGCAGCATTGAAAGCGGGTAAATTTGAGGCGGTGAGCCTGAAAGGGACGGTCTGAGCACTAGAGCGCAGCCTGCGCTGAGCTGGCATTAAGCTTGTATCAATAAAATGGGGATGATCGTGGACCAGGACATAGCAGAAGCGCGGGACCAGTTTTTGAATCAGGATTTTGACGAGAAGACATTCGTGATTCCCGCTGAGAAGACTATTGAATATGCCCGCCTGTGCGGGGAAACGGCCGCGCGCTTTCTGGACCCGGCCCATCCGGATTTCCAGGCACCGCCGACTTTTGTCGCGAGCTTGAGTGGGAGTCGGGCGTTACCAGAAAACTTTCCGCGATTCGGGCTTGGCATGGATGCGGGCAAAGGCGTTGAATGTTTTCTCCCGGTGCGGCCTGGCACGACCATCACAGGTCGTACTCATCTGCATGATATCTACAGTAAAACCGGACGTTCTGGACGCATGGTGTTCGCAGTTTCAAGAATTGAATTTTTCGACGCCGCCGGCCAGCATCTGGCGAATGCGGATAGTCGGGTTGTGATGCGGGAGAAAAGTTGATGGCTATTTCAACGATCCAGGAAGTAGTATTTGGCGAAGACTTGCCGACGTTTATTCCTGATACTTCTCTGGCGATTGCCAGTCAGTTCGCCAAGTTGGTGGGTTGGGGTGGGCCGCGCTTCACCGACCATGAAGGGGCTCGTAAAGAGGGTCTGCCAGGCGCCATGGTGCCCGGAATTCTCAATCAAGGCTATCTGGTCGCGATGATTCATCACTGGGCGCCAGATGCTGAGATCAAGGCGATCGATACGGTGTTTCGAGCGCCGGTTATTGCCGATGAAAAGCACACGATCTCTGGCGTCGTCACTGACGTCAATGAAGAAGATGGCCAGGTGGAGATAGACCTGACCGTGTCCAACGAGAAGGGTGAAACCCGGGTGTTTGGTACCGCAACAGTACAGTTGCCGCTGGGCTAACACCCAGTTCGCAAAACCGTGGCTTGGCTGGCTATTGATTTATGCAGCGCGCATCCCAATCTCTAGGGCACCATATACCTCCAAGGAAACACCATGTCACTGTATGAAGTCGCCGTTCCCGCCATGAAGCGCACCCTGACCAGTCTGGCTGCCATTTTGGCGAAGGCAGAAGCCTTTGCCGAAGAAAAGCAGATTGATCCCTCTGTCCTGATTAACGCCCGTCTGGCGCCAGATATGTTTCCCCTTAAACGTCAAATTCAGATTGCCTCTGACTCTGCTCGACGTGGCACCGCTCAGTTGGCGGGTATTGAAGCGCCGGTGATGGAAGACACGGAAGAGACCTTTGCTGAGCTGCAGACCCGTATCAGCGCAACCCTGAGGTTTCTCGAGAGTCTGACCCCAGCCCAGTTTGAAGGCGCTGAGACCAAGATTATTACCTTGCCGGTTGGTGGCGCTGAGCTAAAGTTCGATGGCCTCACTTACCTGATGTCCTATGTGATGGGGAATTTCTCATTCCACTCGGTCACGGCCTATAACATCCTGCGGCACAATGGTGTTGTCTTAGGCAAGATGGATTATCTTGGCAAGCCATAGTTCGGCATTGATCGCAGTTTGAAAATGAAACAAAAAAGCCCGCTTACTGCGGGCTTTTTTTGAGCGGGTTTAACTTTATGTGGGTTTAACCTTAGGCAGGCTTAAACAGGGGTATGCACAAATCCTCGTGCTCTTCCCATTCGACTGTCACTGCCTGGCCAATCTTGAGGTCATTCATGGGGTCAGTCACGCCGACGATGTTGGAGAGGATACGTGGACCTTCATCCATATCAATCCAGGCCACCGCATAAGGCACCTGGTTGCGGAAGAATGGGTGATAGCTCTGCCGAACCACGCTGAAGGTGTAGATCGTGCCTCTGCCTGTCGCAGTTTTCCATTCAAGGTTGCCCTCAGTACAGCCTGTGCAGTGTCGGCGGGAGTAAAAAATAATGGTCTCACAATTGCTGCATTGCTGGTACTTGAACTCTTTGTTCTTGGTCGCAGACCAGAAATCTCGAGTATCGAACTCATCAGCTCGGGGTAATGGTCGTTTTGGATCACTCATGATTAATCTCTCCCAAGGATAATGGTGCCAGCTGAGTGGCGGCTGCCTAACATGCCGCCATTGCCATGGGCGACAGCGAGTCTGGCATCTTTGACCTGTGATGTGGATTCACCTCGCAACTGGCGAGCGGCTTCGATCAGTAGAAATATACCGCGCATGCCGGGGTGGTTTGACGACAGACCACCGCCATCGGTGTTCAAAGCCGGACCGTTAGGGTTGTCAAAGCGCAGTCTGCCGCCGCTGACCCAGGCACCGCCTTCGCCTTTCTTACAAAAGCCAAGATCTTCAAGCAGGGTCAGTACAGTAATGCTGAAGGAGTCATAGATCATGGCGATGTCAATCTCACCTGGTGTAACGCCGGCCTCGCCAAATGCTTGCGGTGCCGATTGCACGGCGGCGCTGGAGGTAATATCACCACCATTTTTCGGGTATTTGGTGGCTTCCCCACTACCCAGAATCCAAACCGGTGGTTTGCGACAATCCCGCGCCACCTCTGGTGAGGCGATGACAACGGCCCCACCGCCGTCAGATATCATGCAGCATTCCAGTAAATGCAATGGGTCGGCAATCATTCGGGAATTGACAACATCGTTGATGGTGGTCTCTCTGATATCGAGAAACTCCAGGTCTTCCATGGCCCGAACGGCTTCCGGGTTGCGCATGGCATGATAGCGGGTGGCCACTGAAATTTCAGCCAGCTGCTCGCTGGTGGTGCCGTACTGATGCATATGCCTGTGCGCCACCATTGCATAGTTGGCGATTAGGGTCATGCCGGCGAAGGCATCCATGTTTTCCGCCGGGTGCATGGAGCCGCCACCGCGGCCACCGACGCCGATGGCGCGGGCATTACTATGGGCGGTGGAGCCGTACGTGAGCAGGGCGACTTTAGCCTTGCCTGCCGCGATGTCGCGCTTGGCGTGGGCGGCGTGGAACTCATAGGAGCTGCCGCCAACGCCGGTGGTGTCGATGACATTAGGGTTCAGGCCAAAATATTCAGCGATATTCAGGCCGCTCATACCGCCACCGTCACCAGCATCATAGATGGCATCCACATCAGACCAGTTCAGGCCGGCATCACTTAGGGCCTTGGCGGCCGATTCAGCCTTGATTTGCAGGGGGCTGATCTCACCCTCGACGTCCCTCGAGGGGTATTCATGTATGCCGACGATGGCGGCGTCTCGTTTCTGGCTCATGTCCTGGATTCACTCCCTTAGCTGCTGATTGAGTCATGTTATGCACCAACAATACTATTCCTTGGCCTTGATGTCACAAACCGCATTAAGGAATTCTGCAGTTGACAGGATTTGATATGCATCAATGTTAAACCAGCTTGAATTGCTAACTTGGCATGAATGACCTTGAAGGAGTGATTGGGATGATTTCAGTGGCGGAGTTGATGAGTGAGGACGTGCAAACGTTGCCAGCTGACGCACGCTTAGCCGAGGTTTACCAGCTAATGCGGGATAAGCATATTCGGCATGTCCCTATCGTTGACTCGGCTGGGGGGCTATTAGGAGTCGTCAGTTATCTGGATGTCATGGCCGCAACACCCTCCCGATTTGACCAGGAAACCCGCCGTGAGGTGGCCTATAGTCATACCCGCGCCGGTGATATTATGCGAACCGAAGTCCATAAGGTGTCATCAAGCACGTCCGCAAGGCAGGCGGCGAAACGTATGGAGAAGCTGAAAATCGGTTGCTTGCCGATTGTGGACAATGCAAAGCTTGTGGGTATCATCACCGACTCAGATTTTCTCGGTGTCGCCATCAATCTGCTGGAGCAAATGGACGATCAAGAAGCGGCTGACAGTGAGCTGTAATCAAGTCGCTCACTGAGGTTTTAGGATCGCAATTTTCTGGCACCTGTGGCAGATTGGGCATTTTTCTGGGAGTAAGTTCGGTGAGAGTCATCTGTTTAACCGGTGGGCTAGCCTCAGGCAAGTCCACGGCCACTAAGTTTCTCGAGCAGCAGGGTGCACAAGTGATTGACGCTGATCGGCTCGGTCATCGAGCCTATGATCCCGGTACCCAGGCTTATCGACAGGTGATTGAAACATTCGGTGAGGAGGTCGTGGGCGATGATAACCAGATTGATCGCAAGGTGCTGGGTAGCAAGGTTTTCGCTCAGCCCGCGGCGCTGAAGCAATTAACCGATATCGTCTGGCCAGAGATTCGACGCCTGGCCGTCATGGAAATTGCTGGTTTTGAAGCCCTTTACCCCGAAGCCATCGTTATTTTAGAGGCCGCCGTCTTATTTGAGGCGGGCTGGGAAGATATCGGCGAAGAAGTCTGGGTAGTGGTTGCTGATCGTGAGGTGGCCATTGACAGAGCCATGAGTCGCGATGGTGCTTCTCGAGCGGCAGTAGAGCAGCGACTGAACGCGCAGCTCAGTAATGAGGAGCGGATGAGTCGCGCGGACCTGGTCATCGATAATAGTGGCTCGGCCGAACAAATGCAGCGTCAGTTAGCCGATAACTGGGCGCGTCTGAACGACAAGGGTTAAGCCTGACACGGTTCGTGCCCTTTTGGGAATATGGTGCTAACGAGGCTCTTGTTCTGGTCAGGCCAATTCTGCTGGCGAGGCTATTACCCTAGCGAGGCTAAGACGCTTGGTTTACAATGCCCGCGGTGAAAACGCGACCAGTTTTGTGTGTGAGTTGTCAGAGATAATCTTCAGCTGCTGTTAACTGCCCACCGCTGTCCAAAGAACCGATGCGGTATCGAGCATCGCCCTAAACGATTTTTTATCGAGAAATTTGTGGAAATTAATCCTTATCTAGTGCTCATCAAAGACCTCACGGAGCGCACCGACGTTCTGAGGGGGTATCTTTGACTATGACACCCGCAAAGAGCGTCTAACTGAAGTTGAACGGGAACTGGGTGACTCGAAAATCTGGGATGACCAGGAATATGCCCAGAAGCTCGGCCAGGAACGCTCGTCCCTAGAAGCGATTGTGCATACCATTGATCAGCTGGATGGTGGTTTAACGGAAGCCACTGATTTGCTGGAACTGGCTGCTGAGGAAGGCGACGAGGATTTGGTGGCCGAGGTCGACACCGACCTTAATTATTTGGACGAACGACTCAAAAAGCTCGAATTTCGTCGGATGTTTTCCGGTGAGATGGATCCCAACAGTGCCTACCTGGATATTCAGTCCGGATCAGGCGGTACCGAAGCCCAGGATTGGGCTGATATGCTGTTACGCATGTATCTGCGCTGGGGCGAATCCCGCGGTTTCAAGACCGAGGTGATGGAGCTGTCAGATGGTGACGTCGCGGGTATCAAGGGTGCCACGGTACACTTTGTCGGTGACTACGCCTACGGCTGGTTGCGGACTGAGACGGGTGTGCACCGGTTGGTGCGGAAGTCGCCATTTGATTCCAGCAATCGCCGCCATACCTCCTTTGCTTCGGTATTCGTGTCCCCAGAGCTGGATGACGATATTGATATCGCCCTGGACATGAATGATGTGCGCGTCGACACTTACCGGGCCAGTGGCGCGGGTGGCCAGCACGTGAACAAGACTGATTCAGCGATTCGGCTGACGCACCTTCCCAGCGGTATTGTTGTGCAATGCCAGAACCAGCGCTCGCAGCATAAAAACCGCGATCAGGCCATGAAGCAATTGAAGGCCAAGTTGTATGAGATGGAAGAGCTCAAACGGCGGGCAGAGATGGATGTGATTGAATCCACCAAATCAGATATCAGCTGGGGCAGCCAAATTCGCTCCTATGTGCTCGATTCTGGTCGTATCAAGGATTTACGGACCAATGTCGAGACTTCAAATACTCAGGCTGTACTGGATGGCGATTTAGATCAATTTATCGAAGCAAGCCTGAAGCAGGGTTTGTAAAAAAAGACAATCAGCAAAATATATCAACTTAAGTGTGTTATTTAAGACGGCAGGCAGCACCATGACGGAAGAACAGCAGCATCCAGAAGACGAGAACGAGATCATCGCCCAGCGCCGAGCCAAGCTCGCTGAGCTGCGCCTGCGGGGTAACCCGTTCCCCAACGATTTTCGCCGTACCAATCTGGCCACCGAGTTGCATGCTGCGCATGAAACCAAAAGCAAGGAGGCGCTGGCTGCTGAGCCGAGTGAGACTCGCGTTGCGGGACGAGTAATGTTACGCCGGATCATGGGTAAGGCGAGCTTTCTGACGATTCAGGACCGCGGCGGTCGAATTCAGGTTTATGTTCGAGAAGGTGATATTGGCGAGTTGGACTACCAGGATTTTATCAAGTGGGACATTGGCGATATCGTGGGTGTCACCGGAGTGATGATGAAAACCAACAAGGGTGAACTCACCGTTCATGCCAGCGAAGTTCGACTGCTGTCAAAATCATTGCGGCCCTTGCCTGAAAAGCATGCGGGCTTGACCGATACGGAGACGCGCTATCGTCAACGCTATCTGGATTTGATGATGAATGAAGAAACCCGAGATGTGTTCGTCAAGCGCTCGCAGATAGTGAACAGCATCCGTCATTTCTTTATTGAACGTGAGTTTATGGAAGTTGAAACGCCCATGATGCAGGCTATTCCCGGTGGTGCAACGGCGGCACCATTTGTGACTCATTATAATGCGCTGGGTATCGACATGTACCTTCGAGTGGCGCCTGAGCTGAACCTGAAGCGGCTGGTTGTTGGTGGTTTTGAGCGCGTCTTCGAGATTAATCGAAATTTTCGCAATGAGGGTATGTCGACCAAGCATAGTCCTGAATTCACCATGCTGGAATTCTACTGGGCTTATGCAGACTTCAACGAACTGATGGACATGACGGAAGCGTTGTTCGGCGAAGTCGCGCAGAAAGTACTGGGTACCACCAAGTTCCCTTATAAAAATGCTGAGCTCGACTTTGGTCTGCCCTTCAAGCGCATGACCATGGCAGAGGCGATTCTTGAATATAACCCCAAGATCAATGCGGAGCAGCTCAATGACCTGGCGCAGGCACAGCAGTTGGCCAAATCCCTGGCGCTGGAAGTGGATAGTGCCTGGGGCATCGGCAGGTTGATTATGGAAATTTTCGAGGCGACCGTGGAAGAGCGGATTACCCAGCCGGTGTTTATTACCCAACATCCTATCGAGGTTTCGCCGCTGGCGCGCCGTAATGATCAGCACCCCGAGATGACCGATCGCTTCGAATTGTTCTGTATGGGACAAGAGATTGCTAACGGTTTCTCGGAGCTGAATGACGCAGAAGATCAGGCGGATCGTTTCAGGCAACAGGTCGAGGCGAAAGATGCCGGTGATGAAGAGGCGATGCATTTTGATGAAGATTATGTCACCGCTCTGGAGTATGGATTGCCACCGACAGCAGGCGAAGGCATTGGTATTGATCGCTTGGTGATGCTGTTGACGAACTCCCCGTCAATTCGTGATGTCGTGTTGTTTCCACACATGCGACCGAAACATTAATCACCGAATCGTTTATCGCCGAGACATTCATCGTCGAGACATTCACTAAAGGGTCACTGAGTAGCCCGATCATGGGCGACCAGTGACAGGTATAGACCATGATGAGAACCCCTTCGCTGCTACATGCCTTGATATGCTTTTGTGTTGTTGTTGGCATGATCTCCAGTGGTCTGTTCCTCTTCAATATTAGTTTGCATAGTATTATTTTTATGGCGTTAATCTGGGTTGGGATCAACGCTCGATTATTGGGCTATGACTATGCCGCCATTCAGTCGATGATGAGCGAGGCCATTACTCGTGCCCTGCCGGCAATCTATATATTCCTGCTGATTGGCATGGTGATCGCCAGTTTCATGCAAAGTGGCACGATAGCGACCTTGATCTATTACGGTTTAAGTCTGATTGAGCCGTCCTTGTTTCTGTTCACCGGGCTGCTGCTGTGTTGTCTGATGTCCATTGCCACCGGTACTTCATGGGGCACTGTGGGCACGTTGGGCGTGGTCTTTATGGGGATCGGTGCGGCCTTAGGCGTGCCCCTGGCCCTGGTTGCTGGCATGGTGGTTTCTGGCGCAACCTTTGGCGACAAGATGTCGCCGGTTTCTGATACCACCAATCTGGCCGCCATGAGTGCGCATGCCGACTTATATGACCATATTAAAACGATGCTCTACACCACGGTGCCGACACTACTGTTGACCCTGTTGATTATGCTCTGGTTTGGTTTTCGGCAGACCGCAGAGGCACTGCCCGATGTGGAGATCGCCCTGATCCAAACAGCCCTGAGCGCAAGCTATGGGCTTAACCCGCTTATCACCCTGCTACCACTGCTTGTCATGATCCTTTTGAGTGTGCGCCGAGTTTCACCTCAGGTCAGTATGACAATGAGTATCCTGGTCGCGGTACTGATCGGTGTGTTCTATCAGGGCGCGAGTATCCCTGCTGTGATGAATGCGTTATGGAGTAATTCCGCCGGTACCACCGGCATTGAGAATATCGACAATCTGCTGGGCCGCGGAGGTATCAGTAGTATGAGCTGGACCCTGTTGTTATCGATCATGGCCCTTGCCCTGGGCGGCATCTTGTTTAAAACCCAGATTCTTGAAGTGCTGCTGGCGGGTCTGATCAGTCGGGTGAAACGCACAGCGTCGCTGATCGCACTGACCCTCGTTTCCGGCTTTGTGGGCAATGTTGCGATGGGTGAAGCGTATATCAGCATTATTCTTAATTGCCAGTTGTTCTCGGATGCCTTCAAGGCCCGTGGCCTGGCGCCCAGTATTTTGTCTCGAAGCGTCGAAGAAGGCTCAACGGTCACCACTGGCTTGATTCCCTGGACCACAGCCGGCGCTTTCTATGCCGTCACGCTGGGTGTTCCGGTGCTAGACTATCTGCCCTATGCCTTTTTTAACTTGCTGACCCCGCTGGTGTCAGTTTCCATGGCGGTCATGGGGTTTGGGTTGTTGCAACACCGGACCAGTCGTCAGCCAGCGATTTAACGTCTGATATTGATGGTCTAGTATCTAAGGTTTTCAATGGCGAGCTGGCAGCTGATGGTTTGATAGTAGGCTAGTCATCCAACTCTGTAGGGAGTTTGAGTGAAATGCAAATCGACTACGTTAATCTTTTTGTTAGTGATCTGAATCAGGCCGTTGATTTTTACCAAGAGAAGCTCGGGCTTGTCCTGCAGTTTTCTGAGCCGCAATTTGGTGATGCATCGTTTGATGTTGGCCCCGTTCGCTTAGGTATCGCGGTTGCCGATGATACCCAGCAGGCGTTGGTCGGTCGGCACACTGGGATCGGCTTCACCGTCAAAAATTTACAGCAAGTCTATGAGCGGTTGGCGACATTGGGTGTGACATTGTTGATGCTGCCGACGAAGCAGTCTTGGGGCGGTTTTATGGCGATGTTCAATGATCCGGACGGTAATCATTTCTATCTGGATCAGATGGAGGTCATGCACCCACTGGAGTAGGTTTGAGTTTTGCGTGTTGACGTTACGCACTCACGCTAAGCACTCACCTCTGGGACAGATACTGATCCGTGAACAATCATACTAATCCGTTGATGATCGCACTGTTAATAATCTCGCTAGTCGGGCTGTTGCTCGTCATCCAATTCGGTATCATCACGGTTACGTTTGAGAAGCTCGGAGTCTCGCCCGCTGGCGCGACGCGTTTGCTGCTAGGGTCGATTATCGGCAGTTTGATTAATCTGCCACTCTTCAGTCTGAAGACGGATATACCCCGTCAAGAAACTGACTCCTGGTATTATCTTTTTCTCGGCCTCAGACCTCGGCAGGATTTCTCTCGAACTATCATCGCGGTCAATGTGGGTGGGGGTGTTATTCCCGTGGCCTTTAGTCTGTATTTACTCTTCACGCTGGATTTGCGCGTTGCTGATGTGATGTTCGTTGGCAGTTTCGTGGCGCTCGTCAGCTACCTGTTTAGCCGCCCGGTTAAGGGCATGGGTGTGATGATGCCGATACTTGTGGCGCCCCTGACGGCGGCACTCGCCGCTATGCTGATCAACCAGTCCCAGAGTGCTCCCGTGGCTTATATTGGTGGCACCCTGGGTGTACTGGTCGGTGCTGATCTGCTGAGAATCATGGATGTGCGGCGACTACGTGCGCCGATCGCATCGATCGGCGGTGCTGGCACGTTTGATGGGGTGTTTCTGACCGGCATCATTGCTGTCTTGTTGACTGGCTAGTGCGAGTGCTCTGTCGATATCGTGGCGGAAACATAGCTCGAAACGCATCTTGCGCCTGTGGCCTAAACTCCATCGGGCTGATGCGCTGAGAGCGCTGCTCAAACGCTAGTCCTGACAAGTATCTTGATTGCGAAGTTGGTGGCCGAGGCCGAGCAGCTCTAAGCAGAAGAAAGCCTGGCGTTGACTAATCAATCTGACTAAGAGCGGCTTGAATAGCATGCCAACGTTTCGGCTTAGTAAATCCCAACTATTTCGTGGTGTTGCTGTTGGCCATTAACACTCAATGTAATCTCCGCATTTAACAGACAACCTAACAGTGCCTTGCCTAATGGTGCCGATGGCGTAATCAATACAATTTCTTGACCGCCGACCTGGAGCTTCAAGCCCCCTGCCCGTGGCCCTAAAAACAGCCAACGTTGATTTTTTTGGTCGTCGATTAGACAGACCAGCGCACCGATGTGAATGGGTTGGTCGGCGGGCCAAGGGTCGTGGTTCAAAGCCTGAAAGGCGTCAATATCGACCTCGCATTCAATGACTCGCAAAGACTGGCCATGGGCAAGATAGGCCGCCTCAAGCCCGAGGGTATCATATCTGTTCTCGGCCACGTTCTCGGCGTGGGTCGCAGTTTCATGGGCCTGATGGGCGGCATTTCTGGCTTGCTGCGCAGCCAGCGCCAAGGCTTTTAAAATTTCTTCCAAGACGAGTAATTTATCCATTGATGATAGTAGTCCTGGGTAGTCTTGAGCATCGGTTGGGGTTGTTGTTGGGCCCTG
>DGOD01000268.1 GCA_002389265.1 Gammaproteobacteria bacterium UBA4475 | reverse complement strand
ATATTAATAATGGATTGCGGACCCCTAGCGCGATGGAACTGCATCTATCTTCAAATCCTAGAGCCCCTTTTTCATCGAGCACGGTTGGGACTTATGCCCATTTTAGCAATAACCCTAATACTATTTACGAGGCGCAGGAATACCAAGGGGATCCTGTGGCAGACTATTTTTTCGATGATAAATATCCTTACTTTGGCATGTCTTATGATACTTATAGTGGACAGCAACGTCCGGTTGCTTGGGAGTTACCACTCAGCCCGCTGACCTCCTTGGCTCAGTTGCAGCATGTGTTCTTCAATCGGGACAGTTATGAGCCATCGTATGCGGTCGGTAATTCATTTGCCTCGCCTTACCTTAGGCGCGATGAATCGATCTCTACTGTCGGCGGAGTGGACTTGAGGCTGGAAGATGGAAGTCTACCTATCGGAGGGAAACCGTTATCTTATCAGGATTGGAAGGGCTCAGCGATTGACTATTCCTACAAGTTGAACGACGCGCTATGGGATGATTATTACTTTTCGTCGCTCGCGCCAGCCTATGAGGATGGCACTGAGGTGAAGGATCTGGATGATACGATTGATGCATTTGTGAATGGGACGCAGCGACTGCAGAACTCGCGCATGCAGTTATATCTTGGGGTAGGCGATCTCGCTGCAGATCTAGCGACGGATTGGAAGTCTGCTGATCCGGATCGATCAGAGAAAAAGCTTGCTGCCAATCTGTTGGTTGAGGGCGCGTTCAATGTGAACTCCACTTCTGTTCAGGCATGGAAGGCTTTTCTTGGAAGTCTCTACGAGCAAGACGTGGTCGGCATGGAGCTGGGGGATCCTGATGCCGGTGCAAATTCGGATCTTCAACTCAACGCAACGTCTAAGGGGGCTGTTTTTTCACGTTTGACGCTACCTACCTTGGATGAAACGCATCCGTCCGATCCCACGGACATACAAAACAATCCTGGCAGTGGTTATCGGGTGTTGGATGCGGATGAGTTGAATGTGTTGGCGCAGAAGGTTGTCGAGCAAGTCAAGCTGCGGGGGCCATTCCACTCTTTGTCAGATTTCGTTAACAGGGATTTGTCGGACGGCCCTGAGGGCTTAATGGGTCCCTTACAGCAGGCAATCAACGATGCCGGGCTCAATGATGACGTTAACGCGCTGGGCTTGACTGTTGATAAAGGCGGCAATTCCCCGACCCAATATCAGCATGATATTTTCCTCGACCCCGAAGCGGGGACGGGCAGCTCCTACGGCGCGGGACCGGGCTACCTTCTACAGGGCGACATTCTCAATTCGCTCGGCCCATTTTTGACCGTAAAATCCAATACTTTTGTCATTCGCAGCTATGGCGAATGGAGCGATCCTACTTCCGGCGAGACGAGCCACGTCTATCTCGAAGCGGTGGTGCAGCAGTTGCCTGATTTTGTCGATCCCGCTGATGAGCCGGAGACTGCGCTCGACGATTTGCTGTCGGTGGCCAATCAGCAATTTGGGCGTCAGTTTAAAGTAGTCCAGCTTCGTCGTCTGGATCCGGATCAAATTTAAGTGAGTGTTATGAAATCTTTATTCTTTAAAAACTGTCTCGTCATCTTGCTACTGCTTGGGATGGCCTTATCCTGTGGTGCCGAGGAACCAGGAAATCTGGTCAGCTTTGATTTTCAATGCATCGGCTTGAGTAAGGATTTTCGTCGAGTTGATGTCTACTTCGGGAGCGGTGAAGATCAGCCGCGCAAGCGGGTGCGTCTGGGGGATTTGTCGAAGTCGCTCGCTCACCATTATCAGGGGCCACCGCTTATCCTGTTCTATGATCAGCCTAGTGGAGGGCAGTTGGTCGCGCGTGCGCAGCTCAAGCCGTCGATGAAGTCGCCGCTGTTTATTTTTAACCATGCTCCAGATAAATCGAATATGAAATATTCGGTCTTTCCGATCGAGAATGACTGGTCGGAGCATGGGGTGAATAGCTACTTATTGATCAATCTTTCCAGCAGGGTTCTGTATTGGAAGGTCGGTGAACAACGCTTTAAGCTGGAAGCTAAGAGTAAGCATGCCATCTCCGTTGACGGCGGTGAAGAGAAGACGCCGATTGTGGTATTGGAATCCAAATCAGATGGTAAGGTATCGCGGGTGTATCGTGCCAAGTGGCGCAATAAGGCGAATCTGCGCCGGCTGGTGTTCATTCGCGATGCTGGTCCAAACGAACTAGGCTCGGTTCGAGTGCAAGTGGTGGAGGATTTCGAGCGCAGCAAGTCTGCTGCTGCCAAGCCTGAGGCTTGAGTCTGTTGGGCTGGTTGACCTTAGAATTACGCGGCAGGCTAGTAAACATTACCTGCGGATTAATGACGCTTTATGTCTCGGCCCAGAGGTAGACTCACCTTTATCAGGGAAATATTATGACTAAGTGTCGTTGTTCAATATAATATGAAGTATGTAATAACAGCTATTTTACGTAGGGTAATTATGAGGGGCGGCATGATCTACTTTCGAGGTGTCGTCACCTATTGCGTCTGCTTGCTTTTGGCTAGTTCGCTTGCACTGGCAGTGCCTGCCGAGGCGGATCTCCGCTCGCCTCAAGACGTAATGCTAGGCGCAGATAATGGTTCAGGTTCCGTAGGATTACCTGCCGGCACACGGGTTAAACTGCTCAAACAAACCGAACAGGGATGGCAAGTGAGTTGCTATTCCCTTGAGTTCGTTGTTCCCACCAGCGAATTGGAGTTCGTCAAATTACGACCTCAATTGGATGTCGTTCAACCACGGCCTGTTCGTCAGCAGTCTTCCACAATCCGTGAACCTTCTAAAGCCGATTGGCCAGATCTTCGCCGCGGAGTCGAAGTCGAAGTCGAACTAAAGGGGGTGATCAAGAGTTCCCGGCATAAGGTTCGAGACAACGTAATGTGTTACTCCTTATCCACATTCCATGGATACAAGTTTGAATTGCCAAGGTTAGGTCGCAATACGGTGGAGGGTGTGAGTCTGGATGGTTTTGACGATACACCTGCCACGGTGAAGTTAAGAGTAGTCACACATGCAACCGGCGACCTGAGGAATGCTGAAGTCGTGATGCTGTTGGGCGTTGAAAAACTCGATGACGAGGAAGCACGAAAACTGCTGGCATTCTCCGAGGAACGTCAGGTGGCTGAACTGCAGCGGATTTACAATCCGACTCCAAACGCATTGCCCTATGCCGGAACCTGGGGAGTGCGCTTGGCGCTGCCATCCGAGAAAAATGGCATCAAGGACGTCGAGCAATTTGATGCCAATACATTAGCGAAACAGTTGGCTGAGTTAAAAACGGCGAATCATGTGATACTCAATATTACTCAGCCCTCGGGACCCTGTTACTTTACCGGCCCCCATCCGGAACTCGAAAAAATCCTCAAAACAAGAGATTATTTTAGTGGTGCTGAGTATCCTGATCGTGGCTCTTTCTCGCGGCGAGATGTGATCGGAGAGGCGCTTGACGCTGTCCGCGCCACGGGCAAGAAAACGATCGTCTATTTCGCCAGTGAGGGCTTCCATTCTGACTTAGTAAAGGAAGAGTTACAGGACGTGTGGTTCGAATATATCGAATCACTTGGCATGGCACATTATGAGGCGGTCGGTGAGCTGATTCTCAAGCACTATGCCGAGCGATATGGCACTAAGATCGATGGCTGGTGGTTTGATGGGGCAGGCGGGTTGAGGACGCCTGGGCAACGTCAGGCGTGGCGGGACATCGTGCTGGCAGCCAACCCGAAGGCGATCGTGGCCTTTAATCGCATGGCGGGGCCTCCGTTTAAGTCCTCTGCGCAGTGTGACTATTTCGGAGGTCATCCGACGCCGAGATCACGACACAAATTCTGGGAGCCGATCAATTTGCCGATGATCACGGCGATTGAAGCCAGCCCGTGGATGAACTGTAGTGGAGAGCCAGTTGGGGATCCGAACAAAAGCACACTGGGGCATGTCTTCATGGGGCTACAGGATCGTTGGACGCTCGGCAAATGCGCCTTTCCTCCGGATCAAGCGATCGAATGGACGACTCGTGTCATTTCCGCGGGAGGTATGTATACTTGGGCAGCCCCGCGCGCTGGTTCCACAATAGCGGACAAGCAGTTCCAGTTGTTAAAGAAAATTGATAAAGCGGTAGAAGGCTTACGAAACAGTCAGAAGTGAATGACACCTTTTGACATTCACCACTCAACGAAAGTAAAAAATAATAATGAAATACCTAATTTTCGGACTGCTCTTCGTCCTCTCACTGATCGCCCAGGGCGCCACCCCAAATATCATTATCATCTATACCGATGACCAAGGCGTTGGCGATGCGAGCTGCCTGAGCCCAGACTCCAAATTCCAGACGCCGAACATCGACCGACTCGCGAACGAAGGCATCCGCTTCACCGATGCTCACTGCTCCGACACCGTCTGCACCCCATCGCGTTACGGTCTGCTGACCGGGCGCTACAGCTGGCGCACCACCCTGAAGCGCGGCGTCATGAAAGCAGAAGCACCCTGCCTAATTGCCGACGGGCGCATGACACTAGCCTCGTTCCTGCGCGACAACGGCTACGCCACCGCCATGGTGGGCAAGTGGCATCTAGGCATGGATTTCCCCGGCACCCCCGACAACCGCGACTGGTCGCAACCCGTCACCGATATGCCGCTCGACAAAGGATTTGACTACTATTGGGGCATTCCCGCCTCAATGAACTACGGCATTCTCGCTTGGTTCGAAGGGCGATACGCTAAGGTTCCGCCCACGCTCTTCACCCAAAAGAAACCCAACACGATGGGGGGGGTATTCCGCGACTACCGCATGATGCCGCCCTATGAAACCACCCTAAAAAAAGGACTGCTCGAAACCGCGCCAGACTTCATTGACAACCAATGCCTGACCCGATTCACCGACCAATCCATCGAATGGATCAAGGGGCATACCGCGCACAGTCAAAAGCCTTTCTTCCTCTACCTGCCCTACACCTCTCCGCATAAGCCGGTGGTGCCATTACCCGAGTTCCAAGGTTTGGGCGAAGCCGGTGCCTACGGCGAATTTATGATCGAAACCGACTATCATGTCGGACGCCTTCTCGACTATCTCGATGCCGCTGGGCTCGCTGAAAACACGATGATTGTTTTTTCCAGCGACAACGGCCCGGAAACTACTTGGAAACAACGCATCCAGGCCTACCAGCACCACAGCGCGGGGATCTATCGCGGCGGTAAACGCGACATCTACGAAGGCGGACACCGCGTGCCCTTCCTAGTGCGCTGGCCCGCAGGCATCAAACAGCCCGGACGCGAGTGGCCCCAACTCATCGGACAAACCGACCTGCTCGCCACCTTCGCCGAAATGGTCGGCACTGCGCTGCCCGACACTGCCGGCGAGGACAGCGAAAGCTTCTATCCCGTTCTACTCAACCCCGATGCAACTCTCGACCGATCCCCCATGATTCACCATGAAACTTCCGGGCGCTACGGGATTCGCGACGGTGATTGGAAACTGGTGATGTCGCACAAGAAAAAAACCGAGCCGGAGCTCTACAACCTAGCCCGCGACCCGCAGGAAAAAAGCAACGTCATTGCAGATCATCCTAAAATTGTCCAAGCCTTGAAAAAAAAGATCACCGACATCGTCTGTCAGGGGCGCACCACCGACGGTGCGACCCAACCCAACGATACCGGTTGGTGGCAGGATCTGGTATGGATGGATGAGGCTGAATACACATTACATGCGCTACCGCGGGTGCTTGAAACGCTCGATGTTCATTGAGTGGCAATGCACGATTAAGGGCTGAGGCAGCAATGTTGATTGTGGCGCATCGCGGTGCCTCAAAGCGAGCGCCAGGAAATACGTTGCCAGCTTTTGAACTCGCGTGGAAGCAGGGGGCGGATGCGATTGAGGGGGATTTTCGACTGACCAAGGACGGGCATGTTGTCTGTATCCATGATGAGACTATAAAGCGGACAGCGGGAGCCGACCTGAATGTCGCGCAATCCACCCTGAGTGAACTGCGAAAACTGGATGTGGGGGCATGGTTCGATCCAGCATTTAAGGGGACTCGCATTTCAACGCTGGCGGAAATTTTGGCAACCGTGCCAGTCGGCGGAAAAATATTTATCGAAATCAAATCCGGCGCGGAGATCATTCCGGCTTTACTGACAGAGATAAAGAGCTCGGGTCTCGAAGATGATCAGATCATGCTCATTTGTTTCAAGCAGGAGGTGCTCCGAGAGCTGAAGGCTGTGGCACCTCAGTATCAGACCGCTTGGCTTGTCAGTTTCAAAAAAATGAAATCGGGGAAGATTACACCTAATGATGATAGCGTGCTCGATACGCTGGATCGAATTAAAGCCGACGCGATCAGTTCGGGGCGGCATTGGGTGGATGCCGCCTTTATTTAGCGCGTTCGCGAAAACGGATTCCAGCACCACGTTTGGACTATTAATGACATACAGCAGGCGAAACAGTTCAAAGAGTGGGGGACCAGTTCTGTGACGACTGATGTTTCGAATGTTGTGAAGGGCGCTGATTGTGCGCTCTAGTGGCTTTGAGGGGCGTATCATCCATATGGATGATAGACAGTTTTTGCCAATTTGTTAGTATAAAATCTCGTAACTCATGACTTGTGAACTCCGCGCCAAACCTATCGACTAGGCTGGTGGGCGAGGGGGCAAGAATCCTTCAGGTAATACCGAGATTTAAACACTCATACTATATGAATCAACCTACAGCTAGGAACCAGACTTGGAAATTATTAACGCTCGCACTCAGCATGACTGTTGCTGCTAATATGGGCACTGCCGAAGAGGTCGCGAACCCCGCTTTTGTGGAAGAGGCGCTCGAGGCATACAACGAGCGCATGCAATGGTTTGTGGATGCACAATACGGCATGTTTATTCACTTTGGTGTCTATTCACAGCTAGGCGGCGAGTTCAAGGGGCAGAAAATGCCCGGCAAGTATTCAGAGTGGATCGCCGCCAATTTGGAGATTCCTCGCGAAGAATATGCAGAGATCATCAAGGATTTTAATCCGGCTCAATTTGACGCCGACCTCATTGTCCGTACCGCCAAAGGGGCCGGGATGAAATACCTGGTCATCACTTCCAAGCACCACGACGGTTTTTGCCTTTGGGATAGCAAATACACCGACTTTGATGTGGGCAGTACCCCTTTCAAGGGGCGTGACATCCTCGCCGAACTGAGCAAAGCCTGCAAAGCACACGGTATTAAGTTCGGGCTATACTACAGTGTCCTTGACTGGAATCACCCGACACAGGTGCCGAGTTTGCAAAAGAAGACCCCGAATTGGCGCTGGGGACGTACCTTTTTAGCCGATCGCGGCAAAGGCAGTGACAAGCAGACTTATGTCACCTACCAAAAGAATCAACTTCTGGAGCTGATTGAAAAATACGACCCGTCCATTCTTTGGTTTGATGGTGAGTGGGTTGAGTGGTGGACCGTTGCGGACGGAATTGACCTCTATAACTCCCTTCGTACCGCGAGTTCTCACGTAATTATGAATAATCGTGTCGGCAAACGTAAGGCGTTTGAGGCGGACTTTGTCTGTAAAGAGCAACGTCATTTTGATGCTGCATTCCCGAAGCATTGGGAAGCCTGTTACACGATGAACAAGTCCTGGGGCTACAAGAAGGACGATGACGATTGGAAGGATGCGGCAACGGTCTATGAGAAGCTCAAAGATGTAAATATGAAGGGCGGCAATCTGCTGCTCAATGTGGGCCCTGATGGCAACGGCGTGGTTCAGGACGAAGCGGTCGCGATTCTTCTGGAAGCCGGCAAGCTGCTCGAAGCGAATCCGATCGAGAAAATGAAGCCAACGATTGAGGCGGTACCGCGTCTCGTAAAGGGCTACAAAGCTAAAGCAAAGCAAGCGATTAATGTGACACCGGGCATTTAAAGTAGATCAAAAGCCAAACAGTTTTTGCCATTATGCATAACGAATTAAATTCATCCATGAAAACAGTCTTCACCTCTCTAATTCTCGTTCTTCTCTGCGCAACTTCACTCCATGCCGGTGTAAAAAGGAACAAGGACTTCGATACACTCATGCCCCCGACGTTGGAGCACCCGGCGGAAACGGAGGCCCGGCTCAACAAATGGTTCCGCGGTTCCAAGTTCGGCGCATTCATCCACTTCGGTGCGTATTCCCAGCTTGCCGGGAAATACCAGGATCGCGTGACTCCCAAAAAATACGCCGAGTGGGTGCAGATGGATCTCGAGATCTCTTACGAGGAATATCGCAGAGAGGTCGTGGGGCAGTTCAACCCCACGGAATTCGATGCTGAGGAGTGGGTGAAACTTTTCAAAGCCACAGGTATGCGCCATGTCGTGATCACCTCCAAGCACCACGACGGCTTCGCGCTCTTTGATTCCGCCTGCTCGGATTACGATGTGATGGATGCCTCGCCCTTCAAACGCGACATCATCAAGGAACTCTCTGAGGCCTGCCACAAGCACGGTCTGAAGTTCGGCGTGTATTACTCACAGGCCAAAGATTGGAGCGATCCGGACTCGTCGTCATTTACTCGCAAAGGCACGCTAAAAAGCATCTACCCCGACCTGCCGGAAGATTATAAACCCGATATGGACGCCTACATCGCGCGCAAGGCTCTGCCGCAGATTGAGGAACTGCTCACGAACTACCAGATCGATCTGATCTGGTTCGACACCCCACGCGAGATGACCAAGGAGCGCGCCCTGTTGTTCACCAACACCGTGCGCCGGCTCAACCCCGACTGTGTCATCAACTCCCGTCTATACACTATGGCTGGAGCGTCTTCAAAGCAGGTCATCACCCCGGAGATGCTCGAAGTATTTGATTACTTCTCACTGGGCGACAAAGAGGTGCCGCCGAAGAAGCTACCGCTTACCACCGAGTCGCCTGACAGCGTAAGTTCATCATATGGCTACAAGGCCCACGGCGAACACCATTATCACACCTTGCAGGAACTCATCCAGCGGATGGTGCACACGACCTGTGCCGGAGGTAGCTACCTGCTCAACTGCGG
>DGOD01000009.1:5526-14655 GCA_002389265.1 Gammaproteobacteria bacterium UBA4475 | reverse complement strand
CGATGACAGTAGTCGCGGCGTCTTGAAAATATCGTTTGAAGACGAGGAAACCCGCAGTAAGGCGCGAAGCCTGCTGGAATCACAGTATCGAGAGTTTATATTCTCTGCGGGCGAAGATGGTTTGCCGTTTATCAGCTTGAAGATTACCGAAGACACGATTCGGTCTATTGAAGATTTTGCGGTATCGCAGAATCTGCAAACGATTCGTAACCGAGTGAACGAATTAGGAGTCTCTGAACCCCTGGTGCAGCGCCTCGGGCGTAACCGGATTGTTGTTGACCTACCCGGTGTGCAAGACACGGCAGAAGCCAAGCGTATTCTGGGTAAGGTGGCAACCTTAGAGTTTCGCTTTGATGCGCAACCCGATGCACCGCGCTCCACCACCATCGACTATGACTACGAAGGCCGTACGGCGAGCCTTGAGAGAAATGTCATCATCAAGGGTGATCGAGTGGTTGATGCCAAAGCCAGCTTTGACCCAGAGACAGGCTTGCCGCAGGTCAATATCACCCTCGACAGCGAAGGCGGCAACATGATGCACCGCGCAACCCGTCATAATATCGGTCGGCGCTTAGGTGTGGTCTTTATCGAAACCAAGACCCGGGACAGCTATTCCATGGTCGATGGCGTGGAAGTTCGAAAGACAACACCCTACGTTGAACGCCGAGTCATCAGCTTGGCAACAGTGCAAGCCGCGCTGGGTGTGCAGTTCAGAATTACCGGTTTACAGGCGGGAGAAGCCCGTGAATTGTCCCTGTTACTGCGTGCCGGCGCATTGGCGGCGGATATGTTCATTGCCGAAGAGCGCACGGTGGGTGCCAGTTTAGGTAAGGAAAATATCGAATTGGGTGCAATCTCGGTCGCCGTTGGCCTAATGCTCGTGCTGCTATTCATGTTGGTTTACTACCGGGTGTTCGGCATAGCGGCCGATTTGGCGCTGATGACCAACCTGGTCTTGTTGGTCGCGATCATGTCGAGTCTCGGTGCAACTCTGACCTTACCGGGTATCGCGGGCATTGTTTTGACTGTGGGTATGGCCGTTGATGCGAACGTCTTGATCTTTTCCCGAATCAGGGAAGAGTTGGCAAATGGTATGTCGCCCCAAGCGGCGATCAATGCGGGTTTCGAGCGAGCGTTTGTGACCATTTTTGATGCCAATATCACCACCCTGATTGTTGCACTGATTCTTTATGCCATTGGCACTGGCCCAGTTAAGGGCTTCGCGATAACCCTGTCGATCGGTATTTTGACGTCAATGTTTACAGCCATTGTGTGCACTAGAGCGATCATTAACGTGATTTACGGTGGGCGCAACGTGAAAAGTCTGGCGATATGAAACTTGCCCCCAATTTTGGCGACAACCCATGAGCGCGACAAAGTATAAAATCGACTTCATGCGATACCGCAATATCGCTGGTGGTATTTCGTTGGCATTGGTGCTGGCCTCGCTGGTGTCTTTAGCCTGGAACCAGGTTGAGTGGGGGCTGGATTTTACTGGCGGCACGCTGGTTGAGGTGGCCTATGAGAGTCCTGTTGATCCCGGCGATATTCGTATGGAGCTGGATAAGGCTGGCTTTAGTGGCCATGTAGTTCAGTACTTCGGTTCAGAGCGCGATATTCTGGTTCGAATTCCGCCGCAAAAAAATCTCTCGGATCGCGAAAATGCGACCTTGGGTGACGAGGTGCTCAAGGCGTTGAGGCAGGCGGCTGGCGATAGCGTCTTGCTTCGGCGGTCAGAATTTGTGGGCCCTGCGGTAGGTGAAGAGCTTACGAATCAAGGGGGGTTGGGTATGCTGACGGCCCTGGCGGCTGTCATGCTGTATATCGCTATGCGCTTCCAGTTCAAGTTTGCTGTAGGCGCGGTGGTCGCCTTATTTCATGATGTCATTATTATCTTGGGTATCTTCTCACTGACTCGCTGGGACTTTGATTTGACCGTGCTCGCAGCACTGTTGGCGGTGATCGGTTATTCGTTGAACGACACGATTGTGGTCGCTGACCGGATTCGAGAAAATTTTCGTAAGGTTCGTCGCGGCTCGTCCGTGGATATTATTAATATTTCACTAAACCAGACCTTGGGTCGCACGGTGGTAACGTCCGTGACTACCTTGCTGGTCTTGTTGGCTTTATATTTCCTCGGTGGCGAACTGATTCGTGGTTTCGCTGAAGGTTTGATTATTGGTGTGGTGGTAGGGACCTATTCTTCGATCTATATCGCGGCGAATGTGTTGGTGTTGCTGAATATATCCAAAGAAGACCTGGCAATCCCAGTCAAAGAAGGCGCTGAAGACCCAGACATGATGGGTTAGTAGCGACGCTGGCGTTCTAGCCAGCGTTACCGGCACTTGGGTTTAGTCCAGCTTAGCCCAAATGCTTTCGAATCAATGGTGCCAAGCTGCGAAAGCATTTGGGAGAGGCCGCAATAATGTTGCCAGACTTTAAATACTGAGTGCCGCCATTGAACTCGCCTAAGAGTCCGCCTGTTTCCTGTACCATTAATGCGCCCGCCGCCATATCCCAGAGGTTCAGTTGGCTCATCCACATGCCGTCGAGTCTGCCGGCAGCAACCCAGGCGAGATCCAGGGCCGCACTGCCAGCCTGGCGCATCACCGCGCCTTCATTCAATAATTGCCGATAAATCAAAGCCTGCTGTTCGGCAATAGCTTGTTCGTGGCCGCCGGTTGAGATCAAGGCGCTCTGTAGGGATGTTTTGCTGCCGACCCTGAGGCGTCGACCATTCAGAGAGCAACCTTTGCCACGGCTGGCGACAAATTCTTCCTGTCGGATTGGGTCGAGAATGACAGCGTGTTCCATTTTGCCGTTGCGTAAACAGGCGATAGAGATGCAAAAATGGGGAATGTTTTGTACGAAGTTGGTGGTCCCATCTATAGGGTCGATGATCCATTCATATTCGGCGCCTTCTGTGTCGATGTTCTGCGCAGCTTCTTCGCCGCGGAAGGAATGACCGGGGAATGTGGTTTTCAGCGCATCAACAATGGCGTATTCCACCTCATTATCGATATTCGTCACGTAGTCATTCTGGCCCTTGTCGCTGACTTTAATCAGGTCAGGGCGGTCAAAGGCGCGGGTAATGCGGGGCGCCACAAGGCGTGCGGCGCGTAGAGCCATGTTGGCCATCGGTTCCATAGATTTAATCCACCAATTGTCATAAAGAGCAGTAAAAAGCCATTGAAATGATGAGCTAGCACAATTTCGGCGGGGCATCATAGCATTTTGCGTGTAGAATTACGCCGCCGAATCGTCCCCTGAAGATATCTAATGCAAAAATCTGCTGATAACCTGTTTCCGTCTGTACGTATTGTTCTGATCGAAACCAGCCATCCCGGTAATATCGGGGCCGCGGCGCGTGCCATGAAGAATATGGGGCTGACGCGACTAGTGTTGGTCAATCCCAAAGACTTCCCCGATGACACAGCATTTCGGCGAGCTGCTAGCGCCGTCGACGTGGTTAGCTCAGCCATTGTGGTGGATACCCTCGATGAGGCGATTGAAGGTTGCCAGTTAGTGCTTGGTACCTCAGCGCGCGACCGACGCATTCCTTGGCCGATGCTCGAGCCCCGTGCCTGCGGTGAAAAAGTGGTGGCTGAGCAGGCTGCAGGCGCAGAGATTGCGATTATTTTTGGTCGCGAGTCTCGCGGTTTGAAAAACGAGGAACTGCAGAAGTGCCATTTTCATATTAATATTCCGACGGGCGAGGCATACAGTTCCCTAAATCTGGCGATGGCGGTGCAAGTATTGTGTTACGAAGTGCTACAGGCGAGCCTGGCGGCCCAGCATGAAATCAGGACGCCAGAAATCGACGCGCCGGCAGTAGACAAGCGAGAAATAGATAATTGGGATATGGCCTACGCGACATCAGATGCCGTTGAGCATCTGTTTCAACATCTGGAAGAGACGCTCGTGCAGGTTGAGTTCCATGACCCCGAGAATCCCAGGCAGCTGCTGACCCGCTTGCGCCGCATGTTTAATCGTATTCGCCTGGACGAAATGGAGGTCAATATTCTGCGCGGTTTTCTGACTAGCGTGAATAAATTGGGGCGGCCTCAGCGGGGATTGAAAGCAAAGGGAACAATACCCGACTAAAATGGTCAACTATTGAAATATCTAACTTGGGCTGTCAGAATAGCCGATCTAATTAGTCGGGTATTGCGTAGATACTGGTTCAAGTGCGATGGATTGGATCCGAACCGGGTCGAGGATGAAAAAAGCTATGAGATTAACCGCGAAAGGTCGATATGCCGTGACGGCCATGTTAGATCTGGCTGTCAATGAAGACAACGGTCCGATCAGTTTGGCTGATATTTCTGAGCGTCAAGGTATCAGTCTGTCTTATCTGGAACAATTGTTTGCCAAGTTACGTCGTAGTGAGCTGGTGAAGAGCGTTCGTGGACCAGGGGGTGGCTACCAATTAAGCCGTAACGCCAGTTCGATTTTTGTGGCTCAGATTGTTGATTCCGTTGATGAGCTGGTTGATGCCACCCGCTGTGCTGGTAAGGCGAATTGTAATCATGGTGAAACCTGCCTGACTCATGAGCTTTGGTCGGACCTGTCGAGCCAGATTCACCAGTTTCTAAGCGATATCGATCTGGCCAGTATTATTGCTAAACGGGAAGTGCGAGAACGCGCAGCCCGACAACACTTAAAACGAGATGAAGTCATCCGTATGCCTGCCGAGGAGGTGGAAGCATGAAGCTCCCTATTTATTTTGATTACGCCGCGACCACACCCGTTGATCCCCGGGTCGCACAGAAGATGAGCGAATGTCTGCTCGCCGAAGGCAACTTCGGTAACCCAGCGAGCCGCTCCCACAAGTACGGCTGGGAAGCTGAAGAAGCGGTGGAGCTGGCGCGTCGGCAGGTTGCTGATCTGGTTAATGCCGACCCACGAGAGATTGTCTGGACCTCCGGTGCTACCGAGTCTGATAACCTGGCAATTAAGGGCGTTGCTCACTTTTACAAGAACAAGGGCAAGCACTTGATCACCTCGCGCATCGAGCACAAGGCGGTCCTAGATACCTGCCGACATCTCGAGCGCGAAGGGTTTGAAGTGACTTACCTGGAGCCAGGTAGCGATGGTATCGTGACCCCAGAGCAGGTGGCAGCAGCCATTCGTGAAGATACGGTTTTGGTGTCTATCATGCATGTTAATAACGAAATCGGGGTGATTAACGACATCGCAGCGATTGGTGAAGTCTGTCGTGCCAAGAAGGTATTCTTCCACGTTGATGCGGCACAGAGCGCGGGCAAGATTGATATCGATCTAGAAGCAATGAAAGTTGACCTGATGTCCTTCTCAGCGCACAAGATTTACGGCCCCAAGGGTGTTGGTGCCTTGTACGTGCGCCGCAAGCCTAGAATTCGGCTCGAAGCGCAGATCCATGGTGGCGGGCATGAAAGGGGCATGCGTTCTGGTACCCTGGCGACCCATCAATTGGTTGGCATGGGCGAAGCTTGTCGAATCGCTAAGGCGGAAATGCATGAAGAGCAAATTCGTATCGGCGCGCTGCGTGAGCGCTTGTGGCAGGGTTTGCAAGATATCGAGGAGATCCATGTGAATGGCAGCTTTGACAAGCGTGTGTCAGGTTGGCTCAATGTCAGTTTCAACTATGTTGAAGGCGAGTCATTGATCATGTCCTTAAGTGACCTGGCCGTATCATCGGGCTCAGCCTGTACTTCTGCGAGTCTTGAGCCTTCCTATGTGTTGCGGGCACTGGGCTTAAATGACGAGATGGCCCATAGTTCATTACGTTTCAGTGTTGGTCGCTTTACCAGCGAAGAAGACGTGGACTATGCGCTCGCGAAAATTCATCTGGCGGTGAACAAACTGCGTGAATTATCACCGCTGTGGGATATGTATAAAGATGGTGTGGATCTCACCAAGATCGAATGGGCAGCGCATTAGGCGTTGAGCATGGACCTTGTGTCTTACCCAGAACGGGCGAATTTCGCTAGATAACAGACAGCATAATTTGGAGAAGTAATATGGCATACAGCGATAAAGTAATGGATCACTACGACAATCCACGCAACGTCGGCAAGATGGACGATATGGATGACAGCGTTGGTACAGGTATGGTCGGCGCACCGGCCTGTGGTGATGTAATGCGGCTACAAATCAAGGTCAATGACGCCGGGATTATTGAAGACGCCAAATTCAAGACCTACGGTTGTGGTTCAGCGATTGCGTCGAGCTCTTTACTGACAGAATGGGTTAAGGGTCGAACTCTGGACGAGGCGGCCTCGATCAAGAATACTGAGATTGCTGAAGAGTTGGCGTTGCCACCGGTGAAAATTCACTGTTCAGTGCTTGCGGAAGATGCCATCAAGGCAGCGGTCAAAGATTTCCGGGCCAAGCATGCGGCTGATCAACAGACAGCGGTTGCCGTTGGCGAATAAAGGCATCAAGGAGGAGCAGATCGAGTATGGGAATTAGTCTGACAGAAAAAGCCGCCGCGCATATCGGCAGCTACTTGGGTAGCCGCGGCAAGGGTGTGGGTATTCGTTTATCTGTAAAGACCACCGGCTGCTCTGGGTTAATGTATGTCCTTGAGCCAGTGGATGAGCCGGCGCCAGAAGATCAGCTGTTTAAAAGCCAGGGGATTGATGTCTTCGTTGATCCCAAAAGTCTGATTTACATCGACGGAACAGAAATGGATTACGTCAAACAGGGTTTGAATGAAGGTTTCGAGTTCAGGAATCCAAACGTCCAGGCTGAATGTGGCTGTGGTGAAAGTTTCACCGTATAGCAGGCTCTCTAACCTGATTACGCTTTGGCGCATAAATGCCGAAGCGCCTTTAATCCATGCTTGACGACCCATTGACCTGATTGTGAATGTGAACTTCCAAGACAACTTTTTCTCGATATTTCAATTGCCTGTCAGTTATCAGGTAGAGCCATTGGTGCTTGACGACCGTTACCGTGACTTGCAGCGCAATGTGCACCCTGACAAGCATGTGGGCGCCTCTGATCAAGACAAGCGACTTGCGATGCAGTGGGCGACGGTCATCAATGAAGCCTACACGACCTTAAAGTCACCGTTGAAGCGGGCGATTTATATCCTGAAACTAAAGTCTTGCGAAATCGAACATAACCCGACCCTGCCCGGCGAGTTTCTGATGGCGCAGATAGAACTGCGGGAAGAGCTAGAAGACATCGGCGACGATGCTGGCAGCCTGGCACGACTCGCGGTCTTCAAGGGGAAAATAGCGGCTGGGCTGGCGGCCCTTGAATTAGACTTTGCGGCGCAAATTGACGACCAATTGGCCGCGGCCGAACAAACGACCTATAAAATGCAATTCATGCACAAGCTCTATAGCGAGGCCGATCGCCTCGAAGAGAAGCTGCTCGGCTATTAGGCTGCTCCGCGTTGATACACTGAGCAGGCAATACCTAACAAGTAAGGATTAAGACGAATTTTATGGCATTGTTACAGATCACAGAACCTGGCCAAGCGGTGGATCCTCATCAACGTAAACGGGCCGCGGGCATTGACCTTGGAACGACCAATTCGTTGATCGCCAGTGTTCGTAATGGCCAAGCGGCGACGCTGCCAGATGCGGATAGTCAGCATTTATTGCCTTCGGTGGTCCGGTATCTGGCAGATAATAGCGTTGTTGTCGGCGCTCAGGCGCTCGCGGCCGCCAGTGAAGATCCCCTCAATACGATCGTCTCTGTCAAACGGTTAATGGGTCGGGGCATCAAAGATATCGAAACGCTTGGCGAGCGGCTGCCCTATGAATTTATCGAGACGCAAGGCATGCCGAGACTCTCTGTCGTCTCAGGCCAGGTTAGCCCGGTGGAAGTTTCGGCTGAAATTCTAAAGACCTTGGTGCAGCGCGGCGAAGAAACTCTCGGCGGCGAGTTAGACGGCGTCGTTATCACGGTGCCGGCCTACTTTGACGATGCCCAACGCCAGGCGACTCGCGATGCGGCTAAACTCGCCGGCTTAAATGTCTACCGATTGCTCAATGAGCCCACGGCGGCGGCGGTGGCCTATGGACTTGATACTGGCGCGGAAGGCGTGATTGCGGTTTATGATCTGGGTGGCGGCACATTCGATATTTCCTTGTTGCGTCTCAATCGAGGTGTCTTTGAGGTGCTCGCAACAGGTGGTAACTCTGCCCTGGGTGGTGACGACTTTGATCGTAAGATTGCCGAATGGCTGATCAGTGAGGCGAATTTTAGTGAACAAATCACGCATGGTCAGTCTCGTCAGCTAATGACTGAAGCGCGACGAATTAAAGAACAGCTGTCTACCAGCGACAGCGTAGAGATTAAGATCGACAGTGACAATTTTCACTACCAGGGCGTGCTGACCCGTGGGCAATTTGATGATTTAGTGGCAGGATTGGTGGCTGACTCACTCAAAGCCTGCCGACGGGTGGTTCGTGATGCGGGTCTCACTAACGCGGATATCCAGAGTGTCGTTTTGGTAGGCGGTTCAACCCGGGTGCCGCTGGTGCGATCCCAGGTTCGCGACTTCTTTGAGGTGGAACCCCTGAGTGATATCGACCCAGATAAGGTGGTGGCCGTGGGCGCTGCGATTCAGGCGAATATACTGGCGGGCAACAAGCCTGACGCGGAAATGCTATTGCTGGATGTCTTGCCCCTATCCCTTGGGCTGGAAACGGTGGGTGGTTTGGTGGAGAAAATTATTCATCGCAACACGGCTATTCCGATCTCCAAGGCCCAGGAATTCACGACCTATAAAGATGGCCAGACCGCCATGCTGATCCACGTTGTTCAAGGTGAGCGGGAGCGCGTGGTTGATTGTCGATCCCTGGCGCGCTTTGAACTGCGGGGTATTCCGGCCATGGTTGCCGGTGCTGCGCGGATTGCCGTGATGTTCCAGGTGGATGCCGATGGTCTTATGTCGGTCTCGGCGATGGAGCTAAGTACAGGTGTCGAAGCGCAGATCGTGGTTAAGCCGTCCTATGGTCTTAGTGACGAGGAAATTACTGAGATGCTAAAAGCGTCTTTTGAATTTGCCGCCGAAGATATTCGCCTGCGATCACTAACCGAGGCCCAAGTCGATGGTCGAAGTGTTCTCGACGCGGTGGCTGCGGCCCTGGCGAAAGACGGTGCAGCATTGTTGAGCGCTGCTGAAAT
>DGOD01000009.1:3349-5416 GCA_002389265.1 Gammaproteobacteria bacterium UBA4475 | reverse complement strand
GATCATTTTGCTGCTTTGCGGATGAACGCCAGCGTCAAACAGGCGCTGTCAGGTCACCAGATCGAAGAGTTTGAAATCGGACAAAAGGATTAACCGTGACCCAGATTATCATATTACCGAATGCTGAAAGATGCCCAGAAGGCGCTGTGTTGGAGGTTGAGCCAGGTGCCAACCTGATCGAGGTGGTTTTGGCTCATGGCATTAACATTGAGCACGCCTGCGAAATGGCCTGTGCCTGCACCACCTGTCATGTCGTGGTCAGGGAGGGTTTTGATTCTCTGGCGCCGTCTGATGAGCTTGAAGATGACCTGCTCGACAAGGCGTGGGGGCTTGAGCCAGACTCACGGCTGAGCTGCCAAGTCGTCGTTGGTAATGAGGATTTGGTCATCGAGATTCCGAAATACACCATTAATCAGGTATCTGAAAATCACTAGGGTGACCTTATGGGTTTGAAATGGACTGATGTTAATGACATAGCAATAGAGCTGTATGAAGCGCATCCAGATGTGGACCCGCTGAGCATTCGCTTTACTGACCTGCATCGTTGGGTCATGGAATTGGCGGACTTTGACGATGACGCGCATCGCTCGGGCGAGAAGATTCTGGAAGCTATTCAGGCGGCTTGGATGGACGAAGCGGAGTAGGCGCGCTGGCGGGGATTGGCTTGACCTTATTGTCGAGATGGCAGGTCAGCCGATTCTGCTCGCTAAAGTATCTGCAAGCCCTGAATTGTAGGTTTGTTCTATCTGTCACACAGGCTATAATCCGCGCCCGTGAGTCCGCTGGTCGGTGGGTTTTCCTGGTTTATGGGCCTTTTGGCCGCATTACTTATGCCGGTTTCGTCAATTCACGATGAAATACGGAAATTTTGGCTTTATCCCGTTTAAACCCGAGTATAATCACGGGTTGTTTTTTATTGACCACGAGTCGGTTGTAGCCGATCGGGGCCAAACATCATCTCAATATAATGGAGTACGCAGTAATGGCTGTTGAAAAGACCTTTTCTATGATTAAACCCGATGCCGTGGCGAAGAATGTGATTGGCGAGATTGTTTCGCGGTTTGAAAAGGCGGGGCTGCAGATTATTGCATCGCGCATGGCGCTGTTGACTAAGGGCGAGGCTGAGGGTTTTTATGCCGAGCACGAGGGTCGACCTTTTTACAATGACTTGGTGAACTATATGTCCTCTGGCCCAGTCGTATTACAAGTACTCAAAGGCGAAAATGCCGTTGCCAAGAACCGCGAGTTGATGGGTGCGACCAACCCTAAAGATGCGGCGCCCGGCACCATTCGTGCCGATTTTGCTGAATCTATCGATGCCAATGCTGTCCATGGCTCAGATGCTGTTGCTTCGGCAGCGCGTGAAATCAGCTACTTTTTTGCAGAAGATCAAATCTGCGATAGATAGTTTTCGTCAACCGGGATAGCGTAGATGGCTAGTGTCAGGCTGAATTTTTTGGGGTTTACCCAATCGCAGTGGGAAGCACTGTTGATAGAGTTGGGTGAGAAGCCGTATCGGGCGCCACAAATCATGAAGTGGATTCATCATCGCTATGTTGATGATTTTGCCGAGATGTCTGACATCAGCAAGAAGTTGCGACTGCAACTGGCTGAGCTGGGTGATATTCGCGAGTCAGAAGTGATTACCGAGCGCGTCTCCCAGGATGGCACCCGCAAATGGTTGATTCGGGCCGAGTCTGGCAGTGCCATCGAAACCGTGTTTATCCCTGAGGATACTCGAGGCACCCTTTGTGTCTCGTCACAGGTAGGCTGTGCGCTGGACTGCAGTTTTTGTTCAACGGGCAAGCAAGGGTTTAACAGTGACTTAACCGCGGCGGAAATCGTCGGCCAGTTGCGGATTGCCCGCAAGGTGCTGGAAAAGGCCTATCCGGACCGCAGTCGCGCAATCACCAACGTCGTGTTAATGGGTATGGGCGAACCGTTGCTGAATTTCGACAACGTCATAGCTGCCGTCGAGTTGATGATGGATGATCTGGCCTATGGCATCTCCAAACGCAAGGTTACCATTTCCACCTCGGGTGTTGTGCCAGCCATTTACAAGCTGGT
>DGOD01000009.1:0-3336 GCA_002389265.1 Gammaproteobacteria bacterium UBA4475 | reverse complement strand
GGCACCACTGACGCTTCCCTGGCAATTTCGCTGCACGCCCCAAACGATGAATTACGCAGCCAGTTGGTGCCCATTAATCGCAAGTATCCCATCGAAGAATTGCTGGCAGCCTGTCGGACTTATGCCGCCACACTGGGTGAGAAACGTACTATTACTATCGAGTATACCTTGATGGATGGCGTCAACGAGCAGCCAGAACATGCGGAACAGTTAGTGGCTTTGCTGCAAGACTTTCCGTGTAAAATCAATCTCATCCCCTTCAACCCCTTTCCTGGCTCAGGTTATAAACGGCCGAGTCAAATCGCCGTGCGAGCATTCCAGGAACGACTGCTGCGCGGGGGTTACTCCGTGACGGTCAGAACCACGCGAGGGCAGGATATCAACGCGGCCTGCGGACAACTGGTGGGCGAAGTTGAAGACAAGACTCGGCGTCAGGAAACCTACCGACGCATCGCCGCTGAGGCCGTGGTATGAGAATTCAAGCCAGTGCCTTGATCGTGGTTGTGTTGTTCCTCACAGGCTGTGTCACAGAAGGTGGACAACCCAAGCGCAAGATTAATACGGAAGCCCAAGTCGAAGCCTTATTGGGGTTGGGCGTGGGCTACATTCGTAATCAAGAGTATGCGCGGGCGAAGGAAAATCTCACCAAGG
Source organism: Gammaproteobacteria bacterium UBA4475 (assembly GCA_002389265.1). Classification (GTDB taxonomy): domain Bacteria; phylum Pseudomonadota; class Gammaproteobacteria; order Pseudomonadales; family Azotimanducaceae; genus UBA4582. The sequence goes on along the minus strand of DGOD01000009.1, from coordinate 2,685 downwards.
CACTGGGGATCGACCCGAGTTCGGCACCAGCGCACAACCTGTTCGGGTTGTTGTTTCAATTGGAAGGCGAGCCTGATTTAGCGGAAGACTACTTTCGGCGCGCGATTCGACTGGATGCTAAGTTTTCTATGGCCCGCAATAACTATGGAGCATTCCTGTTTGAGCAAGGCCGGTATCAGGACGCCATCGAGCAGTTGGAAGTATGCGCTGAGGATCGGCTGTATGGCGCCAGGTCCATGGTGTTTGAAAATCTCGGTGTCAGCTATCAGCGGTTGAACCGGTTTGACGAAGCGGAAGCCGCATTTACCAAGAGCTTGCAACTGAACCCCAGCCAGGACCGGGCGTTGCTCGAGTTGGCGGAGATCCGCTTTGCGCAATCTAACTACTCGGAATCAAGCCGGCTGTTGGCGCGTTATGGCATGTTGGCCCAGCCATCGGCGCGAAGCCTGTGGTTAGGAATACGCTTATCGAGGGTGTTGAACAAAAAGGATGATGAGGCCAGTCAGGCTTTGGCATTAAAGAACATATTCCCGACATCAAAGGAATATCAGCTCTATCAGGACAGTAGCAGGAAACTATGAACGATTTAGATAGTAATGTTGAGCCAGATGAATTGCCCAGAGTGTCAGTCATATTGGTTGAAGCGAGGAAGGCAAAGGGCTTAAGCCAGGAAGATGTAGCTAATCAATTGTTTCTAACAGCAACGATGATTCGTCAGATAGACGAGGGCCAGTTCGAAGCGTTGGGCAAGACCGCCTATGTCAGGGGCTATCTTAGGACCTACGCAAAAGTGGTCGGCCTGTCGGAAGACGAGGTTGTCGCAGCTTTCAACGAAATCCAGCAGGTGGAAGTCGATACTGGCGAGGTGCAGGACTTGGTGGAAGAGCCGGTGGGCGTTAATCGATTCACGGGACCCGTGGTTCAGACAGGATTAATAGGTCTGGCGCTGGTTCTGTTGGTGATGTTGCTGGTATGGATCTTTGCGGGCAATGAAGAAGACACGAACGTGGGCGGTCGTCCGGCTAATATCGAGGCGTCTGTGGCGGAAGCCGGGCAGCGAGAGCCGCCAGGTCTGGCGAGCCGAGAGCCGTTAGTGGATGCCGTTAAAGTCAGTAACGAAGCTGCAGTTGAAGTGAGCATTGATGTTGAGGCGGCAAGTCCGACGACAGTGCTCACTTCAACTGCAGATCGTGTAAAGCCTACACCGACTCAGTCAAAGGTGGCTCAAACGCGGGTTGTACCAACAGTGCAAGCGCCGATCCTGGCAGCGACTGGTACTGATGGCCAGGTTGCCGAAAAAGCAGCATTAGAAAAAGCGGCGTTAGAGCAAGGGTTATTAGAAAAGCCCGTGAATGCGGCCAGCTTTAGCCGGGTTAGCCAAGGCGCTGGCTCATTGATTACTGTCAGTACCGCGGGTGATGATAAGCTTGAGTTCAATTTCACTGATGAATGTTGGATTGAAGTATTTGATGCAGTGGGTAGTCAGGTTTACGGTGACTTGAATCGAGCCGGCGATACTCTCGTCGTTGTTGGCACAGCGCCATTCAGGGTGCTGTTCGGTAAGGCGCCTGCTGCGCAGTTGGTATTCAACGGCCAACGTATATCGCTAGATCGATTTACGCGCGCTGACCTAACCGCCACAATAAAGCTGCCTCGATAGCAATAATTTTAACTAAGACGACTTTGGCGAAGACAAAAATGCAAACAGACTCGAACATAAAGCGACGCAAAAGCCGACAAATTATGGTCGGTAATGTGCCTGTTGGCGGTGATGCTCCGATCGCTGTACAGAGTATGACTAACACCGAGACGACGGATGTGGCGGCAACTGTCGCGCAAATTCGTCGACTCGAAAGTGTCGGTGCAGACATTGTCCGGGTTTCAGTGCCAAGTATGGATGCCGCGGAAGCCTTTGGCTTGATTCGTCAACAGGTGAAGGTGCCTCTGGTCGCTGATATTCACTTCGACTACAAGATTGCACTGAAAGTCGCCGAACTGGGTGTTGATTGTTTGCGGATTAATCCCGGTAATATCGGCAACGCAACGCGGGTTAAGGCAGTGATTGATACCGCTAGAGATAAAGGTATCCCCATCCGGATCGGTGTAAATGCGGGTTCTTTGGGCAAGGATTTAATGCGCAAGTATAAGGAGCCTAATGCGGCAGCCATGGTTGAATCGGCGCTGCGTAATATCGATCTACTTGATAAGGCCGACTTTCAAAATTACAAACTAAGCATGAAATCTTCAGATATTTTTATGGCGATGGAAGCTTATAGAACCATCGCTGGCATGATCGATCAGCCTTTGCATCTGGGCATTACCGAGGCTGGTGGCCTGCGTTCGGGTACCGTCAAATCAGCAGCAGGATTGGCGCCGTTATTGATGGATGGTATCGGAGATACCATTCGAATTTCCCTGGCGGCGGACCCCATAGAAGAAATTAAAGTGGGCTTTGACTTGCTCAAAGCGCTGCATCTGCGTTCCAAAGGCATTCACTTTGTCGCTTGTCCTAGCTGTTCTCGACAAAATTTTGATGTTATCGGTACGATCAATGAATTAGAGCGACGCTTCGAGGACATCACGACACCTCTGGATGTGGCTATTATTGGCTGTATTGTTAACGGTCCTGGTGAGGCGAAAGAGGCTGAAATTGGCCTGACGGGTGCGTCGCCAAATAATCTGGTG
>DGOD01000168.1:6815-11801 GCA_002389265.1 Gammaproteobacteria bacterium UBA4475 | reverse complement strand
TGCCTGGCAATTTCCGCCAGCGACTGGGTCTTTTGTTCCACCTGGGCACCGCTGGTGTTGACGCCACCATGGACTGAACGCTCATACTGCAGCAACCGCTTGCCGATCCCCCAGCCTTGGTTGATGGGGCCTATCAGGTCATCTTTGGCGGCCTCCGCGTCTTCGAAGAAGGTCTCGGCAAAGGGTGAGTCGCCGCTGATCAGGCGAATCGGCCGGACCCTGACGCCGGGCTGATCCATCTTCACGAGGACCAGACTAATTCCGTCATGTTTGGGTTTTTCCGGCGCGGTTCTGACCAGACAGAAGATCCAATCACCGTAGATACCGTCCGATGTCCAGGTTTTCATACCATTCAAGCGCCACAGGTCTCCGCCATCGACGCAGCGCATCTGCAGGTTAGCCAAGTCGCTGCCCGCTGCTGGTTCGCTGTAACCCATGCACCAGCCACCTTCGCCGCGGGCCATGCGGGGTAACCAGCGGGCTTTCTGTGCAGGCGTGCCAAATTCGAGAATGGTAGGTCCAATGTAGTTGATACCCCGGCCGGTGAGGGCGGGCCGGGCATCTATGCGGCGCATTTCTTGCTGGATAACCATATATTCGTCGCGGCTCACGCCGGCACCACCATATTCCGGCGGCCAGCTGGGTACGGTCCAGCCACGCGCCGACATGCGCTCTAACCAAAGTGCTGTGTCCGGCTCAAGTGCGATCTTTTGACTGCCCCAAGGAATAAAGCCTGGCCCGCGTGCGCCTGGGGGACAATTCGCGGCCAGCCAAGCGCGGGTTTCGGTTCGAAATGCGTCAAGTTCTCGAGTCATGGGATAACGGATCCACTGCGTAAAAGCTGAATCCTAACGGTTTGCCGGCACCGCTGCCAGTCGGTTGGTGGCTTGTTGAGGACACTTTTCTCGACTATGCTGCTGCGCGTGGCAGACACAGAGAGTAGAGCTCGGTCGATGAGATTACCCATGGGGTGGTGTGACAATAGGCGAAAATGGACACTGTTGATGTGCCTGCAGGGCGTATTTAAACTCAAATTCTGGCTATTAATCTGTCTGGGATGGTTGTGTCTGGCGACGAGTGCCGCGCAAGCGGACGAGCAAAAGGTTCTAATGCAGACCAGTCTCGGTGCTGTGGTGTTCGAACTAAACAGCCGTCAGGCGCCCATTAGCGTCGCCAACTTCTTGGCTTATGTGGATGAGGGGCGGTATGTCGGTACGATATTTCATCGCGTGATTCCTGATTTTATGATTCAAGCCGGTGGGCATCGATTCGATCTCAGTGAAATTGAGGACTTGGCGCCGATTCGCAACGAAGCGGATAATGGGCTGAAAAACGTTCAGGGTACCCTTGCATTTGCTCGGTCTGAGGATATCGACAGTGCAACCGGCCAGTTCTATATTAATGTCAGCGACAACAGCAATCTTGATCACAGCGCGGCCAGTTGCACGCGAATGGACGAGGCCGCCCGGCAGAAGGCGCTGATCCGCGGGCTGCGCAAGCCATTGACCTGCGAGACCTTCGGTTATGCAGTGTTTGGCCGCGTTATCCAAGGGATGGACGTGGTGAAGGCCATTGAAAATGTTGAGACAGACTATTATGCCGATTATGCCGATGTGCCGGTGGTGCCGATTGTTATCGAGTCCATATCGCGAATTGACTAAATCAAACTTAGCTATCGGCCGCGCAGGCGGGTAGCTTTTATGTGTATTATTTATTCAGAATGAGATCCTCCATGATTCGTTATCACTCAATCAGGTTTGTTCGACAGACCCGCTTCATGTTGCTGGCTTTGCCGGGTTTGTTGGCTTTTAGCCTGGCATCTGTCGCCACTGAAGCTGAAGCTAGCGCTGCAAATCCGCGCTTGGTTGTGGTGTTGGCAGTCGACCAACTGCGCAAGGATCGATTGTCTGCGGCAATGCCTGGTGGGTTAGGCCGGCTGTTGCGGAGGGGGCGGAATTTTGTCGATTCGAGTCTTGATCACGGCGTAACGAATACGTGCCCTGGTCACTCGGTGATTGTGACTGGCGTGCAGCCGGGCAGAGCGGGTATCGCGGGGAATGATTTTGTCGATAATCAGTCCTGGCAAAGTCGTTACTGCGTTGATGACGATAACCCAGACGCGAGAGTCATCAACGGTGAAGGCGGCCGCTCACCAAGACTGCTCAAGGTCGATACGCTCGGTGATTGGCTCAAGGCGGAGCAACCCAAGGCGCGAGTTTTTTCGGTGTCAGGCAAGGACCGGGCAGCCGTTGTGATGGGCGGCCAGCATCCTGATGGCGTTTTTTGGTATAGCACCAAGGCCAGGCAGTTTACCAGTAGCGCCTACTATCAGGCGGCGTTACCAGATTATGTGGAAGCATTTAATGGCCCCGAAGGGTTCCTGTCGAGCGTGCCCGCCACCTGGGTGCATGCAGCCGGTCACTTTCGAGCCGATGATTACCCCGGTGAGTCCACGAAATATCAGCGCACCAGTGGACACCCGTTGAATAGCGGGGAACTGGATAGCCGAGGTGGGCAGATCTATTATTCTCCATTTCTCGATGTGGCGACCATGACCTTGGCGCGAACCGTGGTAGAGCAAGAGCGTCTCGGTCAAGACGCGGTGCCTGATTTATTAACGATCAGCCTGTCAGGCAACGATAACGTGGGTCATCTGTATGGTCCCTTTAGTGCCGAAGCTGAGGCGACATTGGCGCAGATCGACCAATCGCTCGGCGAGTTTATGGACTACCTCGATCGAAACATCGGCGAAGACAACTACCTGTTAGTGCTGACGGCAGATCATGGTGTTGCCGATTTGCCGGAGTGGCAGCTAGAAAATAAGACAGCGCGTTGTCCGAACCCCAGTGGCCGGTTAGATCTGTATCCGTTTATGGCGCGGCTATATAGTTCGGTCTATTGGCGGGAAACCTTCCCTTTCGATTTGCCCACAGATTTGATTAAAATTTTGGGGAATCAGGTCTATATAAACCCCGCTTACGTGGCTGCGAATCAGCTCGACTTTAGCCAGATAAAAGCCGATTTAAAGGATCACTTTGAGTCGGAGGACATCATCAAACAGGCCTGGACCCAGGCTGAGATTATGGCTGGAACCTCAGAGGAGGCGCGCCTGTTGCGGAACTCACTGGTGCCTGGGCGCAGCGGCGATCTGATGCTGCAGGTTTACCCTGACTGCGTGATCCGCACAGACAAAACGGGCACGACCCATGGTTCACTCTATGATTACGATCGAGCCATCCCGATGCTGTTCTACGGTGCCGGGGTTGTGCCGGGAAATATAGCGGGTGCGGCTCGTAGCGTTGATATAGCGCCGACCATAGCGGCGTCCATGGGGCTGAAATTTCCGGCTGATCTGGATGGTAAGGCCTTATCCCTATTGACCCAAACGACTGACAGCGTCGTCAAGGCCGATCACGAGTAAGCCAAGTCCAGCGCTCCAGAGCGCACAAGCGAGCGTGTCGATAAGGCTATAGCGAAGTCGTGACATGCCGCTGATACCCGTGAGCAGAGGGGTGAAGCTGCGGATCGCCGTCACCATACGACCCACGATGATGGCGAACTCGCCATGTTTGCGAAACATGGCTTCAGCCTTGTCCAGCATGGCTTTGCGCCGCAGTGCCAGGCGGGTCTGATGGAACGGGGGGCCGATCCAGCGGCCGAGATAAAAGCCGGCATGATCAGACAGGCAGGCGCCAGCGAATGCCAATGGCAACATCTGTGTCAGTGTGGCTATCTGCTCCGTATATATCGCAGTACAGACCCCGAGCAAAATGATCCCGGGTACCACCAGCCCAACCCCTGGGCAGGCTTCGGCGAAAGCGATCACCGGCACCAGATAAAGCGCCCATTGCTGGTGCTGGTTGAGCCAATCGAAAACGAAATCGTTGATGAGTCTGTGTCCTTATGTGAGTAAGCGGCTTAGTGAACCTGCTGGTCATGTTGAGCCTGCCGTCGAGTTTAGAGCCAGCGTTTGATTCGAAACAGGGTCAGCAGTGAGACGACCACCGTCGCCATCAATCCCAGTAGAACATAGTAGCCGTACTCGAAGTGAAGTTCGGGGATATTCTCAAAGTTCATGCCATACAGCCCGGCGAGGAAGCCTAAGGGTACAAAAATAGCAGTCACAATGGTCAAAACCTTCATGATGCCATTCAAGCGATGGGAGGCCATGGAGATCGATGAATTAATCAAATCGTCTGACAGGTCATAGTACAGGTTGGCCAATGATGCGGCACGTTCGAGTTGCTCATAGGTATCAGTGAACTCATGTTCGAGTAGGTCGTCGACAGTGACGGCTTTATTGTGGCGCAACTGATTAAATATCTGCTCGTGATAATTGAAGGTTCGCAGCATGATCCTGAGACGGGTTTTGTAGGTCGTCAGCATGCCGAGCTGGTCGTTACTGGGGTCCTGGAGTAGCAAATCTTGTTCTATGGTATCGAGGTTGGCTTCGATGTTGAACAGCAGATCCAGGTAGCGATTGACCACCATCCGTCCCAGGCGTGGGGTCAGACCCGCCAGGCCTTTATGGAAGACACGCCCGTCGGACAGGCATAGCGCCCATAGTTGTTCAATGCTCCTTGATTCGCTGCTATGCCGAGTGATCAGGAACCGCTCGCCTACCAGCATTGCGATCTGAATGGTCTCAAAATTAATGCCCATTGAAGCTTTCGACAAGCCCTTCAGTAGAAGAAAGTAATAGCCTTCGAATTCTTCGAACTTTGGTGGGTGCCGGTCTCGTTGGGCATCCTGCACCGCCAACTTGTGAATGCCGAATTCTTTGCCGAGAAAAGTCAGTTCCGTTGCCGGATCTTCAGCATAGAGATCAACCCAGAGCAGGTCTTTACTGTCGCGCCAGGGTGAGATTAATTCAATGCCGCCCGTGGTCGTTGTCCCGGTCTCTGAGTTGTGCAACATGACTCGAATCATAGCTGGGTTTCCCGGTGGTGGATGATGGTAAATGTCCGGTGTTTACTGGCCGCAGAC
>DGOD01000168.1:0-6810 GCA_002389265.1 Gammaproteobacteria bacterium UBA4475 | reverse complement strand
AAGGCTATTGTAGTGATACTGATCGCGAACCGACATGCTGAATTTGACTTTTATTGACGTTGAGTCCCGGGCGCAGGGGAGGGAGGTATTATTTCAGCATCGAAAGTAGCAGAATAAGGGCTCCAGGTTGTTGCCGCCTGGCGTTTGTCCAGCGCGCCGCCAGCGGTGTGAGTGGTAGCAACCTACGTCACGCTGATCGTATCGAGGGTCGTATCGAGGGTCGTATCGAGGATCGTATCGAGGGTCGTATTGAACCGGACGGGCAAACATCCCGTGATCTACTTAATCTACATTGAAGGGTATTGACGATGGAAATCAGAACGCTAACCCCGCATATTGGTGCTGAAATACTGGGTGTCGATTTATCTCAGCCATTGAATAATGAAGATTTTTCAGCCCTTCACCAGGCTCATCTGGACCATATGGTACTGGTCTTTCGCGATCAGCTGTTGAGTCAGGAACAGCATAAAGCCTTCGCAAGCAAATTTGGACAATTGCACGTCCACCCGCTGAATCAACAGCGATCGGGTAATCCGGAGATTCTCGTCGTCAAGACCACAGCGAATTCGGCTTATACGGCAGGTGATGGCTGGCACACGGATGTCACCTGTGACGAATACCCGCCCATGGGTTCCATGTTATATATCACGGAAGTACCGGCGTGCGGCGGTGGCGACACGCTGTTTGCTGATATGTATCTGGCCTATGAGCTACTGTCGGACACCATGAAGTCCCTGTTGTCAGGTCTCACGGCGGTTCATGATGGCGCCTTACCTTACTTAGGCAACTATAAGATTCAACCGGCAGAGGGACAGTATCCTCGTCATGAGCACCCGGTGATCGTCACTCACCCGGAAACCGGTAAAAAACTATTGTATGTGAACTCGGGATTTACCAGTCATATCAAGGGTTTGAGTCGCACCGAGAGCCGTGCGCTGCTGGATATGTTGTTCCGCCACATTGATTCGACGCCTCGGCTCACGTGCCGGGTGCAATGGCAGCCGAATACGCTGACGTTTTGGGATAATCGCTGCACTCAGCATCATGCCATCTGGGACTATCATCCTCACAGTCGTTATGGCGAGCGGGTCTCGATTGTCGCCGCGGATCGACCGGCGGCGTCACTGGCGCAGGCCTGATAAGCCGCGCGTCGGCCTGTGATGTTGGCTGGACCCGTTGGCCAACGTCATGGGCCTCGCCCACTGGCGTTTTTTATGTGCAACTTTGGGGGCCATCCCCATTGAATATAAGGTCTGTGTGGGGCTGTGACATGACCCCGCTGGCGCAGTACAATCGGTGCCAATCAATCAACCATAACATGAGCTAAAGAAGAGGAAATAGCATGAGTGAAGCCTGGATTATTGACGGTGTGCGATCCCCGCGAGGTAGAGGCAAGCCGGGTGTAGGTAGTCTGTCCGAGATTCATCCGCAGCGCATTATGGCGCAGGTGCTCAATGGTCTGAAAGACAAGGTCGGGTTTGATCCGGCTGATGTTGAAGACTTTGTTGCTGGCAACGGCTCGGGTACCGGTGACCATGCCCACGATATCGCTCGAATGTCAGTGCTGGATGCAGGTTGGCCCATCACTACCCCCGGCGTCACTTTGCATCGGTTTTGTGGTTCCGGGCAACAGGCAGTGACGGTGGCGGCGCAGAGTATTATGGCTGGCCATCAAGACCTGGTCATCGGTGGTGGTGTGGAGTCTATGTCACGCTATGCACCTAACCATACCGATGGATTTACGGCTAACAATACTCATCTGTTCGAACAGTACCCCCTGATACCCCAGGGTATTTCGGCGGACCTGATTGCAACTATTGAAGGCTTTAGTCGCGAAGACGTAGATGGGTATGCTGTGCGGAGTCAGGAACGCACCCAGGCCTCTATAGAAGCCGGATATTTCAAGAGTGGATTGGTGCCAATTTATCATGCCGATGGCCGACTTGCCCTCGATCGTGACGAACACCCGCGTCCAGGTACAACCATGGAGTCGATGGTTGGACTCAACCCGTCCTTCGAGAAAATGGGCAAGACCCTGTACGACGGACAGGTTAGAACCTTTGATGATATCTGCAAATCGGTTTACCCGAATGTCAAAGCCATGACCCATGTGCACCACGCCGGTAACTCATCCGGCGTGGTAGACGGAGCCAGCGCTATTCTTCTGGCGTCACCCAAGTATGCCAAGGCTCATGGTCTTAAACCTCGAGCTCGAATCGTGATGACAGCCACCGCCGGCACTGAGCCGGTGATCATGCTCACCGCGCCGGGACCGGCAGCAGAGATCTGTCTGCGCAAGGCGGGGATGACTAAAGCGGATATCGATCTGTTTGAAGTCAATGAGGCCTTTGCGGCTGTGGTGCTGAAGTTTCAAAAAGATCTGGGCGTCGGTGATGACATTATCAATGTTGCTGGCGGCTCTATTGCCCTAGGGCATCCTATTGGTGCGACCGGGCCCATGTTGATTCAGGTTGTGCTGGATGAACTTGAACGCCGCGACAAGACCACGGCGCTGATCGCCATGTGTACCGGTGGCGGCATGGGCACAGCAACCATCATTGAGCGAATCTAACTGCCTAGCGTGCCTCCTCGGTCTGCCAACTGACGAGGCACGATCTTCTGCGTTGTTGAAGGTAATCAAAATATGACGATTGTGACGACCACCCTAGGCCCAGTTGAGGGTCACATAAAAGACGATATCTTGATGTTTTCGGGTATTCCCTATGCGGCACCGCCGACCGGTGCGCGACGCTTTATGGCGGCCCAACCCCATCCGGGTTGGCGTGAGGTCAGGCCCGCGACTCGGTTTGGTCGTGCTGCCCCGCAGGTGGCCACTGGTGGCATGACCAATAGTGTGTCAGTGCCCTGGAGTGAAGATTGTCTGTTCCTGAATATCTCGACGCCGGCAGCCGATGATCGCAAACGACCGGTTTTTTTCTGGATTCATGGCGGTGCCTACCGAACCGGCCAGGGGGCTGTGCCCTGGTATAACGGCGCGCAGTTTGCACACAACGGTGACATCGTCACAGTCAGTATCAATTATCGTCTAGGTGCCTTGGGTTTTACGGATCTGTCTCGTTTCGGAGCGGATTATGCCACCTCCGGTATCAACGGTATCCTCGACCAAATCATGGCGCTGGAGTGGGTGCGAGATAATATTGCCGAATTTGGCGGTGACCCGGACCGCGTCACCATTGGGGGTGAATCCGCTGGCGGTTTCAGCGTCTGTACACTGCTTGGCTCAGCCCGTGCTCAGGGTTTGTTCCAGCAAGCGATTCCCCAAAGTGGTGGTGCCCAGCATACGTTGACAGTGGCGCAGGGTGCGCTGGTGGCAGACGCTTTTCTGGATGCCATGCAGGCTCAGGACATGGGCGGGGTGTTGGCGGCGACTGCCGATGATATCCTCGCGGCGCAGATCCGTGTGGATGAGACCCTGCGTGGCGCACTAGGCACTGTTTCCGCGTTTTACCCCGTGGAAGGCAGTGCCATACTGCCGGGTAGCCCTCTGACGGCGATTCGAGACGGTATGGCGGCGAATGTGGCCGTGCTCACAGGCACCAACAAAGACGAAGCAACCCTGTTTATTCAGGGTAAAGTCGATGCCGAGCAGTTGGTCAAGGAAGCTGGGCATTACGGTGGTGACCAGGCATTGATTGATTGTTATCAAGGTCTTTACCCGGAAATGTCCACCACTGCTTTGTCTATCGCCTTGTCCACCGACCATACCTTTCGAATGCCGGCACTGCGTCTGGCCGAGGCGCGCGCCGCCCATACGCCGGACACCTGGATGTATTTGTTCAGTTGGGAATCCCGCACCGGTCATCTTAAGGCGACTCACGCGCTGGAGATCCCCTTTGTCTTTAACAATTTGAATAAGCCCGGCGTGAGCATTTTTCTTGGCAAGGGTGAAGTGCCGGAAGCCTTAGCCGAACACATGCATGCCGCCTGGATTCAGTTTATCCAAACCGGCGATCCCGGTTGGCCCGCCTATGATTTGTCGAGTCGCAAGACGATGGTATTTGATACCGAGTCAGTCCTGGTGGATGACCCTGATGCGGGTAAACATGATGTTTGGCGAGAGATTCGCTAGTCATTTTGATCTGTGTGAGCAGTTGCGCTGGGATTGTTGTTGAGTCTGCGGCGCAAGCCTGTTGCCGAGTTCAACCTGGGACTTGTGGCGGCATCCAAGCGGTTATCGCGCAAGCGCCAAGAGACGTTGTATGAAACATTTTAGTGGTGTGATATTCGATATGGATGGCTTGTTGCTGGACAGCGAGCGCATCGCCCTGGAGACCTTTGGTGAGGCCTGCGTGCAACTGGCGCTGGGAGACCAAACAGCCTTGTTTTATCGCTGTATAGGTACTAATCAGCAGCGGGGCGAGATGATTTTGGCCGAGGGTTTGGCGGGCAAGATTCAGATCGAAGCATTCAGTGCTTGCTGGGAGCAATTGCATCAGGCGCGAGTCACAGCGGCGCCGATTCCCGTGAAGCCCGGCGCCATGGCGCTACTTGAGGCGATCAACGGTTTGGGGTTGCCGGTGGCGGTTGCGACCTCGACGGCCACGGCCCGTGCGCGCGAGAAGTTGCGGGATGCCGGCTTGTTGGATTACTTTCATCACATTGTCGGTGGTGACAGTGTGCAGCGCAGTAAGCCTGAGCCCGATATTTACCTGCAGGCAGCGCAGGTGTTGAACATTGCGCCGGAGCGGGCACTGGCGTTGGAAGACTCAGAAAATGGCGTGCTGGCGGCCCTGGCGGCAGGCATGACTGTGGTCCAGGTGCCCGATCTGGTGCAGCCATCCGCTGAGTTTCGCCGCCATGGACATTGGGTGCTGGCGAGCCTGAATGATGTCTCGGGACATCGGTTTCATTAACCTCAGTATCAGCAATTGTGCCAAAATCGAACAGTGACTTGTCGATGACAACTTAATCTTGAACAGGAGTATTCACGGATGAATGGATTGGGCTGCTTTGCTCAGGGCTTGGGCCTGATACTCAAACCCGGGCTGCGCCAATATGTGATGATTCCCTTTTTGATCAATGTGGTGGTGCTGAGTTTTTTCATCGTCTATGGCATAGCCCAATATGATCAGTGGATGGCCTATATTGCCGGCAGTTTGCCGGACTGGGCGAGTTTTTTATCTTGGATTATTGGTGTCCTGGGGCTCTTGGTTGGCTTTGCGATTTTGCTCTATGGTTTTTTGATCGTCGGTAATATCATTGCTGCGCCGTTCAATGCCATCCTGTCGGTTAAGGTCGAGGAGTATCTGTTGGGACGGCCCTTGACCTCTAACACGCCGTTTACGTTGGTGGTCCTGCGATCCGTGAGTCGGGAGTTTATTAAGCTCGCGTACTATCTGCCGCGCTTATTGGGCTTGTTGATTCTATCCATCATTCCGGTGTTCAATGCCTTGGCGCCATTTCTGTGGCTCGCGTTTGGTGCCTGGATGATGACGATCCAATTCGCCGACTATGCTGCCGACAATAATGAGATCAGTTTTTCCGAGCTGCGCCGGCGGATGGCGAGCAATAAATTCGATGGCCTGCTGTTCGGCATCATCGCCTACGTGCTGGTGGCGATTCCACTACTCAATTTGATCCTCATTCCCGCGGCTGTGGCAGGCGGGACTGTGTTCTGGGTCGAGCATCTGGCCGAGGTTCAGGCGGAGGCCGTCTAACATGGTCAATCTGCAACGGCGCAAGGTCTCTCGAGGTCCGCGGTTGGTTTGGTTGTTTTTTGGTGGCTACGCCCTGTTGTTTATCTACTTAGGCATAGCGCCATTTGATCGCGTCATCTGGTTCACCGAGAACCTCCCTATCGTCCTGCTGATGGCGTTCATCGCCTGGCTGCACCGCCACCATGTGTTCTCACCATTGAGTTATCTGGCTATGTCGGTGTTGGTGGTGCTGCACACGATTGGTGCGCATTTTACCTTCGCCAACGTCCCCTTTGCGTGGGTGACAGAACTGTTTGACTTTGAGCGCAATCATTTTGATCGTCTGGCGCATTTCAGCGTCGGTTTTTATGCTTACCCGATTGCCGAGTTGCTGATGAAAAAACGTCTGGTGAATTCAAGCCTGATTTTGTTGCTATTTCCGTTTCTCCCTATTTTGGGGGTAGCGGCCCTGTATGAAGTTTTCGAGTGGCAATTTGCATTGCTGGCCGATCCTGAGGCGGGTCTCGCGGTATTGGGCAGCCAGGGCGATGTCTGGGATGCGCAGAAGGATATAACGGCGGATACTCTGGGCGCCTTGTTCGCTATCTGTGTCTATGGGGCGTTAAACTGGCGTGAAATCATCAAAATGAAAAGCAGCCATTGCGCAGCTTGCGTCATGGCGTCGTCAGGAAGTCCTCACAATTGAGTTTAAGATGTTGAATCGAAGATTAATGTATGGCCTGGCCCTGGTGGTCGTGGGTTGTCTGGCGGCAGCCTGGGTCCAGACCGCAGGAAACTCGGTGGAAGTCAGCGATGTTCGCTTTGAGGCGGCAAGCGGGCAGCGTCTCAGTGGTTTGTTGTATGTGCCGAAAGAGGTTAGTGCTGTCAATCCGGCGCCGGCGATCCTGGCGATTCACGGCTATATTAACTCTCGAGAAACTCAGTCGTCCTTTGCCATCGAATTCGCTCGGCGGGGGTATGTGGTACTGGCGCTGGATCAGACCGGTCATGGCTTTTCAGATCCACCCGCGTTCAGTGCCGGATTCGGCGGGCCGGCGGGGCTCGAGTACCTGCAGGCGCTGGATTATGTGGACGCCGATCGCATCGGTCTTGAGGGGCATTCCATGGGTGGCTGGGCGGTGCAGATGGCAGC
>DGOD01000161.1 GCA_002389265.1 Gammaproteobacteria bacterium UBA4475 | reverse complement strand
CCCCTCGATGCCACAGAAAGTCTTGATACGGACAATGATGGCCAGGGCAATAATGCTGATGAAGACGACGACGGTGACGACGTACCGGATGCCATAGATGCATTCCCGCTGGATTCAACGGAGACTCTCGATACTGATGGCGATGGTATTGGTAACAATGCCGACACCGACGACGATGGCGATGGTGTCGACGACACCAGAGACACGAACCCCCTTGATAGCTCACTGACGCCGCCGACCGCGGTTTTAACGTTGGATATTAGCGAGGGATTCAGTCCATTACTGGTCTCTGTCAACGCATCCAACAGCATTGCCGGGTTTGGCGACGATACCATCACAAGCTACACCTGGAATTTTGGTGATGGCGAATCATCCACTGAAGAAGCGACATCACATATTTACACTCAGGTGGGCAGCTTCGAGATATCACTGACTCTAACGAACAGCGACGGCTTCTCCCATACGGCGACGCAGACCGTGACCGTGAACCTCTTGACTGACTCTGTGCTCATAGAAGGCACTATCTTTGTCTCCAGCTCAGTTACTGTCGACAGTGACGTAAATGACTCAGGTAGTACTCCAGTGAGCAACAACACAGCTGCCACTGCGCAGCTTGTCACTAACCCGGTGACCATCGGTGGCTTTGCCAATGAACCGGGCACAGGCCCCAACTTCGATGGTCTCTCGAACCTGACTGCGTCCGGTGATGAATTTGATGCCTACAGGATCAATGCCCTGGGCGGCGAAGTTATCAACTTGCGAATAGCAACTCGCGGCCAGGGCGACCTCGATCTATTGTTATATGACGTTAATGGCCAACTCATCGATTTTTCTGTGTCAGCCACGGACAACGAATCCATCACCATACCCGCAGGTGCCGCGACCTATGATATCGTCGTCGAATCGTTTTCAGGCTACTCTAACTATGTATTGTCTGTGGGCCGGGATCCCGCGATCGCCGGTCTCTCAATGGCCACCGGCTCAACCTCTGTGTTCATCGGTGATCTGGTCGTCAAACCAAAAAGTCACCAGCAGACCCCTCGCATGCTCGCCCAGGCCAATCGAGTCATTGGCGAGCAAGCCAGTGCACGAGCAAGCACACGCCTTTATCAATTTGGCAATAAAATTACCGAGATGCTTGCACCCCGTATCCGCACAAGGATGCTACCCAGAATAGCCACTGGCAAGCCGAGCCTGATCGAGTTGAAATTGGCAACAATTCTCGCCGCAAAGCAGCTCAACCGACAAGACGACGTGGAATACGCCGAACCAAACTATCGGCTCACGGCGCAAATAGAACCTAACGATGAATTCTATGAGAGGCAGTGGCACTATCACATACTTAACTTACCTGCTGCCTGGGACCAGTCAACCGGCGCCAATAACGTCAAAATCGCAGTGCTCGATACAGGGGTAGTGGCCAACCATCCAGATTTAGCAGCGCGTCTGTCTGCAGATAGCTACGACTTTATTGCTGACGCCGGTAACGCAGGCGACGGCGACGGTGTCGACAGCGACGCCCGGGATCCCGGTGATGGCCAGGACAATGCGGCCTGCTCAACATCAACTAGCCGCAGTAGCTCCTTCCATGGCACCCATGTTGCGGGCACGATTGGCGCGTCGACCAACAACAATATTGGCACCGCCGGTATTACATGGGCGGGCGAAATCATGAACCTTCGGGTCCTGGGGTGCGAAGGCGGCAGCACCTTTGATATAGCACAAGCGTTGCTATATGCCGCCGGCGTTGACAACGCCCTCGGCTTAACTCCAACCAAAACTGCCGATGTGGCCAATCTTAGTTTAGGCGGGGGACCCCCAAACAATGTGATGAATAACGCAGTTCAGGCCGCTCGCGCAGCCGGGCTAATTATCATTGCCGCCGCAGGCAATAACGGCGACTCTACGCTGTCTTATCCTGCTTCATATGAGGGTGTGGTTTCAGTTGCCGCGACAGACCTCGGCGATCAACGGGCAGTTTATTCGCAATTCAATGCCTTTGTTGATATCGCAGCTCCTGGCGGAGATACCTCGACGGATGTAGACGCAGACGGGTTTCCTGACGGCGTTTTGAGCACTCTGGCGAGTCGAGAGGGGAGCACACAAATCGACTTCAACTATGGATTTTATAACGGCACGTCAATGGCTGCACCTCACGTCGCTGGCATCGTGGCATTGATGAAGTCGGTCAATCCAGCCCTGACACCAGCCTTACTGGATCAACTACTCAGCAGTGGCGCTATCACAGTCGATCTGGGCGCATCGGGTCGCGATGATGATTTTGGCCACGGTAGAATTGATGCTCTGTTGGCCGTGCAGACAGCTCAACAGGTTGCCGACGGCACCCTACCCATCACCGACACACCAGTCTTGGGGGTTAGTCCCGCACGCGTCAGTTTTGGTGCGACGCTAACCGAACGAAATATTACCCTGTTCAATGCCGGCACCGGCGCCCTCTCCGTTACCGCATTTACGTCATCTTCTTCGCGTATTACCGTGACACCACCATCTGACGCTGCTGGCGTAGGTGCTTATACTCTGACATTAAATAGGGAGGGTGCGACCGCCGGTCAGTATATGGAAAGTATCAGCATTGCCTCCAATGGCGGCAATGCCGTCGTGAATGTGCAATATGAAATCCCCAGCATCAACCAACAAGTAGCTGGTACGGTGGGTGAGCTGTACGTCTTTCTCATCGACTGGAACTCGGGCGAATTCACGGTCCAACAATATCAATCTAATGCTGGCCAGTATGAATATCGTTTCACCGGCGTTGAGCCCGGCGTGTACTTTATTATTGCAGGGTCCGATCCCGATAATGACGGCTTTGTGGGTGGCTCAGGTGAGGCACTAGGTACCTACCCCACTGAAGATGATCCGCAGCTGATCATCGCTAACAAGAGTTTTGATCAATTGGACTTTAGCGTCACCTACGAAATTCCCCTAGAAGCAAGCTCAGCAGCGCAAGCGGAATCGACAAAGAAAGGCATGCAATCTGCCTGTCAGCCCTCCGATGAAAATGGCAACAACCTGCCATGCGTTCGGTTACTCAGGCCCTAGCCACTGTTCAGGCTTGGGGTCGCAAGCTTGGGGTCACAGGCTAGGGGTTGGGGCAACTATCCCAGCACTTTACTTCGCCCGCAAACGTACTCCGATCCCAATCATTATCTTAGGCCGTCTTATCCAATCGCTCTAACATAAAGGATTGGATCAGCGTTACCACTTGATCACTGTGATCTTGCATATGCAGATGGTGATGTCCGGGGAGTGACACGAAAGTCATGTGCTCGTCGTCTCTGGTGGTCACCAGCTCAATGGACCGCTTAAGCCAGGCGTTTTCCATGTCGGCGACAATAAACAGGGTTTCCGCGGTGGTTCGATCCAGCAGCGCATGAAACTGATCGTTGGTGAGTTCAAACGGACCAGAGCCTTTGATACGTGGATCGGTACGCCAGGTATAGCCACCCTCTACTTTTGTGTGACCGCGGTCGATGATACACCGGGCTGAGATAGCATTCTGCCCCGTCGCGAGACTGAGGCGCTCTGTCATCGCTTCCAGCGAGGGGAATACTTTGAGTTGTGAACCCGCCTTGAAGGAAGACGCTATGGTCGAGCGATAATGATCAAGCGTATTGGTCGCCTGATTGGTGCCACTGTAGCCATCAATACAAATCAGCTTATTGACGCGCTCGGGAAACAAGCCGGCGAGTTGGGAGCCTATCTCGGCTCCCATGGAGTGGCCAATCACGTTAAAAGTGTCCCAGCCCAGCTTGTCAGCCACTGCCAGAATATCCCTGATGTCGTTCAGGCCAGAATACAATTCACCATGACGACGGTGTTCGGAGCTGCCATGGCCGGCAAAGTCCATGGCAAAAATGCGCAGGTGATCTAGGTGTGGGGCGATCATGTCAAAGCTATTGGCGTTATCCAGATAGCCATGCAACGCTATAGTTGGCTGGCCATTCGCTGGCCCCCATTGCTTGCCCGCAATGGTGAGATAACCAATATCCAGCGCTAATTCAGTACTCAAGGTCCAACTCCCGATCAATTAATGCCGGCATTGTATCCACTGGCAGTGACCTCGGCACGGATTGTTAACACCGTGATGGCGGATAATAAGTGACTCTAATTGTCATCTAAAGTCGCACCTGAAGTCTCACCTCCAGAGATTAGCCGGCCATACTCTTCCGGCGTTAACACGCCCCCTGCTGCCGCGGCGCGGCCCGCATCTTTGGCAGGCAGCACGTCTTGCACGGCATCAAGGCGCTTCCAGGGTGCGACCGGGGTCTGCACATCCACTCGCGGCACAAATTGCGAGGCCTCCACCTTGTCATAACGGTGGATATACCGTGGGCAATTAACCCACACCTGCTGGATCGCCACGCGCACCACCAAGTCGGCTTCAGGGTATAGCGTCAACAGCGGGTCCTGCAGATCAATAGTGGCCCTGCCCTGCAGGCGCAGGCGGTTAGGTTGCGCCATGTCCATAAACAGGCAGCCAATATCTGGGGAACCCTGAATATTGCCCATCGACAAAAACATGCCATTGCCGTCATAACTGGGGAACGCAATCGTCTGATCATCCACGATATGAATAAAGCCGGGATCGCCGCCCTTGTATGACACCGTCGGGCGGCCTAGATGATCGATGGTCGATAGGAAGAACATATCGCGACTGGCGATAAACGCCTGATCTGACCCATCAAGTCCCGTTTTGACGATCATCTGCTCTAGGCGGTCAGCGAGTTGAGTGGTGTCGAAGTGTTGTTGTAATTCACGATGTTGATCGCCGTAAATGTTGCTCATAGGATGCTCGCTGGTTGGCACTGCCGTGATAATTCGGTAATTAGCCAAAAGTATTGCAGTTTGCTGGGTTAAAAGGAACCTGTGGCATCGCCAGGTAGCAATGATTGATGCCTCCTCACCGATTGATGTCATGCCTGTTTGTGATTAGTCTCCACCTAACAACCCACACTTCCGCACCAGCCTGCTCAACCCGTTATGGCGTGACAGAAGCCACAGAGATTCTGGAATGACGACTCAAGAGATCAAGGAATACTATGACATCACCGCCGATCGCCAGACCCGGGCTGAGCTGTTGCAGGCCGTGGCGCTCGTTAATGAACGGGATGCATCAGTCAATAGCGCACCGAAGATAGCCATCGACTGTGGCTGCGGTGCCGGTGCCGACATCGCCTATTTGCGCAACCAAGGGTTTGTGGTGCACGGCTTCGATCTGGAGGCGGAATCCATTGCCCGTTGCAGCGCACGATTCACCGATGACGTGGATGTGCATTTATCCCAGGCAAGCTTCAACAGCTTCACCTACCCAGCGGCGGTACTGATCACGGCAGATGCGAGTCTGTTCTTTTGTCCTGTAGCCGAGTTCGATGCAGTCTGGGCAAAAATTACTACCGCGCTGATCCCCGGCGGCATCTTCTCGGGCGCGTTCCTCGGGCCGAAAGACACCATGGCCAGCCCCGATTATGACAAACAGGCATACTGGCCAGACGTGCTGACGGTGACCGAAGCGCAGCTGAAGCCAAAGTTTGCTGACTTCGATATCATCAGTTGGACCGAACACGATTTTCTGGGGCAAACGGCACAAGGCGAGCCACACCATTGGCATATCTTTGCGGTGGTTGCCAGGCACGACCTGGGCGCCCCGACAGGGCGCTAGCGGCCGATGCTCACCGCTAGCGCCCGGGGTGATATGGACCATTTGG
>DGOD01000051.1:4497-11703 GCA_002389265.1 Gammaproteobacteria bacterium UBA4475 | reverse complement strand
AAGACCGCTATATCATCAATGGCCAGAAGGTCTGGACCACCAGCGCGCATCATGCTGATTTTGGTATTCTGTTGGCGCGAACCGACTGGGACGTGCCGAAGCACCAGGGGTTGAGTTACTTCTTGTTTGATATGCGCCAGTCGGGTGTGGAGGTACGACCACTGCGCCAGATGAATGGCCACGCGTCTTTTAATGAAGTGTTCATGACCGATGCCAGCGTCGATCCTCGAGACTTGATTGGTGGTGAAGGTAACGGCTGGCGGGTAGCCGCCACGACACTGTCGATCGAGCGCCAGGGCTTTAGCCAGAGTCGGCCAGATGGTGGGCTGAAAGGTTTGAGTAGTCTGCAGGGGCGCGTTTATGATGAATATCGCGCCGAGCTGTTGATTGCGCTCGAACCCTATACCTGGTATCCCCAGCGCGCGGGACGGGCTGATTTGGCACTGCCGCGAGCAAGGCAAACTGGTGCCATCAACGATCCGCATATCCGTCAGGAAATCGCTAAACTGTTATCCATGAAACAAGGAGCTGATCTGGCGGCAGCCAGTGCTGCGGCCTTGAGCCGGGCAGGATCCAATACGGTGAGTCCCCAAGGGTCGATTGGTAAGCTGGCCGCCAGTGTTATCGCGCGACAAGCGGCCCATGTGCATACCCTCGTTGCCGGTACAGATGCCATGTTGGGTGGCGCAGCCTCAGCAGAGGCCGGCGTGATAGCGGAGATTTTATTGTCGGTGCCGGCGATTTCGATTGCCGGTGGCACTGATGAGATTCAGAAAAACATTATCGCCGAACGGGTCCTTGAAATGCCTAAGGAGCCTCGGTCTGATTCAGGGCCATTCCGGGCTATAGCGCGCAATTCAACAGATAAATAGAGGCACGGATTGACAGTCGGCTGGGGCTGTCGACGGGCCTCGTGGCCCTAGGGCGGTTCAAGCCTGAAGCCGCTGGCCACGGGTGGTGACTGCCTGATGGTCAGGCCGAGGACGTTGAGATACCAGTGTCAGTGGTGCTTAGCTCAGTTAAACGATCAATTTCCGTGCAGTCTGCAAGCCGCCTCGAGACATGCAAAGTCAAGGCTGATGGGCTATATTCCTTGTCTCAAGCAACAAACAGTCAGAGCTTTTCATGACAGAAGTCCCGGTTATTGATTTAGTCCATGCGGAACAAGATCCATCGGCGCTGGTGCCCTTGGATCTTGCCTGTCGAGACCATGGGTTTTTTCTATTAGAAAATCACGGCATCGATGAGGTGATTGACGAGATGTGGCAAGCCTCGGCGACTTTCTTCGATCTGCCGCAAGCCGAAAAGCGCAAAATTCTTCGCAGTGATAGTATCCCCTTAGGTTTCTATGATCGAGAATTGACCAAGCGCAAGCGAGACCTGAAAGAGGTTTTCGATTACATGCTGTCCAGAGAAGATCGTACAGATCTTAATCAGTGGCCAGCCAATCAGCTTGAGTTTCGGCAAGCGATGGAGAAATTTTTTATTCAAGCCTCAGATATTGCTGAGCGTACTTTACAGCTGGTTTATCGCGCATTGAATCGTCAAGTTGGTCAGGAAACCGGTTGTCCACCAGGTGATCCACGCACCAGTAATGTACGACTGAATTACTATCCGCTGTCAGATCCACTATCAGGCGCAGAAGCCGGCGCGGTAGCCGGACTTGGCGATATGGCGTTGCATCATCATACGGATCCCGGAATATTGACCTTGCTGCTGCAGGACATGACCGGCGGCTTACAAGCCTTGTCAAAAACCGAAGGCTGGATCGATGTGACTCCGAAAGCGGGTACCATCGTGGTGAATTTGGGCGATGCCATGCAGGTTTGGACTAACGATAATTATCGGGCTGCGGTTCATCGAGTGATACCGATGGCGCAAACTGCTCGGTATAGCACGCCCTACTTTTACAATCCCAGGAATGATGCGGTGCTGGAACCTATCGCTGGCTTGACTCAAGGCGCACCGCGGTTCAGTAGCTTTACTTGGCGAGACTATATTAAAGGCCGGGTAGACGATAATTTCACCGACCTGGGTGAAGACGATATTCAGATCGACAAATTTCGAATCGCGATTTAAACACTGTCGATTTATTAACCTGACGACTTATTCATTTTCTCACAGAGCATTATTATGAAAACACGCATTACGGAACTCTTTGGCATCCAGCACCCCATCATTCAAGGCGGTATGCATTTCGTCGGTCTGGCAGAAATGGCGGCGGCGGTTTCCAACGCCGGCGGCCTCGGCATCATCACCGGTCTGACTCAGGGTACGCCAGAAAAACTCAAGAATGAGATTGACCGCTGTCGCGCCATGACCGACAAGCCGTTTGGTGTTAATTTGACATTTCTGCCTTCGGTAACGCCTCCGGATTATCCAGGTTTGGTGCAAACCATCATCGACAGCGGTATCAAGGCTGTAGAGACCGCTGGCAATAATCCGGCGAAATGGCTGCCGATGTTGAAAGCAGCAAATATCAAGGTGATCCACAAATGTACCTCGGTGAGACATGCTTTGAAGGCCGAGGCGATTGGTTGTGATGCGGTGTCTGTGGATGGTTTTGAATGCGGCGGTCACCCCGGTGAAGACGACATTCCGAACTTTATTCTGTTGCCACGTGCAGCAGACGAACTGACAATTCCCTTTGTGGCTTCCGGCGGTATGGCCGACGCGCGTTCTTTGGTGGCCTCGCTGGCGATGGGTGCGGAAGGCATGAATATGGGCACTCGCTTTATCGCAACGAAGGAAGCGCCAGTGCACGAGAACGTTAAGCAGGCGATTCTCGCAGCCTCGGAGTTGGATACGCGATTGGTGATGCGGCCCTTGCGTAACACTGAGCGGGTACTCAACAATGTGGCTGTTGAGCGCCTTATTGAGAAGGAAAAGGCGATGGGTGCCAGTCTCAAGTTTGAGGATATCGCTGCCGAGGTGGCCGGCGTTTATCCGCGGGTGATGATTGATGGTGCCATGGAGGCGGGAGCCTGGTCCTGCGGTATGGTCGCCGGCTTGGTGTACGACATTCCTACCGTGCAAGTCTTGATCGATCGCATCATGAGCGAGGCACATACCCTGATTTCAGAACGGTTGGCGCGATTTGATGCGAGCTAAGACGGGTTAATGGCGCATTAGTCAGCGTCAGTCCAGGTTGGACATTAAAAAAAGGTGGGCGCTGATTATCGGTGCCTGCCTTTTTTTATATCTGAGCGTCACGTTTTGTGGTGTGTCTGATTAGTTTTATTGTGGCTTCGGCGCGACTTCTGCCGGGCTGTTTGCGGCAGGGCTTTTGCGCACCTTGACTCTGTTGTTGGTATCGCGACTTAGGCGTATTCGAGCATCACCTGTGACAGTCTCGGCCGTCTTGGCCGTTCTGTCATACAGAACCACGTTTACCGTAGCGGCAAGGTTCAAGCAGCCGGTCGTAGGAATATAAATCACGGCGTCAGCCTGGTCGATCAGCTGTTGGCTGAGGGTGCCGTCTTCTGGACCGAAAATATAGAAAGCGTTTTCGGGGTGGACAAAGTCGGGCAGGGGAGTCGCGCCTTCAACCAACTCTACACAAACGATAGTTGCCCCTTTGGGCTGACTTGCTAGCAGGTCGCTCACCTGGGTCAGGGGAATGCTGAGGCTGCGACGTTTCGTGTCTGTATTGAAGCGCGCAGCGCGATCATAACGTTCGCCCGTATACAGAATCGCCTGGGCATCGAAGCAGCCAGCAGCGCGCATGACTGCGCCCATATTCTCTGGGGTCTTGGGGTTGACGAGGCCAATGGTGGTGGTTGATGGGTGCATGATGTTTCCAGCAGTGAGTGACGTATGAGCCATTGTGGGTTAGAGATACTTGGCGCGCTCGAGCCCACACTCATAGGAGGCGACCGCAAATTCTCGACAAACCCAGGGTCGTTGTTCGTAAATGGTACACAGCATTGTCTCGCGATCCAGCGCTGCGCACCAACCGTCAGACAAGCGCGCCATGGTTTCTCCGCCCCATTCGTCGGTCTCGATGTACCGGGGGGGCACGCCGGTCTCGGTAATGAGAAAGACTTCCAGCCGACAGCAACATGCCAAACAATTGGAACAGCTTATGTCGTTCCCGGGTAATTCGGTGACGTCGATATTCATGGGTGCTTCCGAGCCTGTAAGCTCAATGCCTGGGTTCGCAGACAAATATTGGGATGTCGCGGTCGGTTCGGGCTCGGTAGTCAACAAAGGGTTTGTAATATTGGTCACACACGGGCCACATCGCTGGTTTTTCTGCCGCGGTGGCCAGACGGGCAGTCAAGAGCATCTTCCGGCCGCGATGGACAACGATAATATCTGGGTGCTTAACCAGATTGTTGTACCAGACTGGATTTCTGGGCGCGCCGCCCTGTGAGGCGACCAGTAAAACACCATCTAGATAAGGCACGTACATGAGTGGAATGGTTATCTGACGCTGGCTCTTGGCGCCGGTCATGGTGACGAAGACGACATCATCGCCACCGAGTTGATTGAAAAGTGTGCCGCCGCTCATGTTATTCAACGCCACGTGAAGTTTAGTGAATCCTTTGATTAACCATCTAGGGGGCAATGCGCCTTGTCCGACTTTTTGAGTATCAGTCATGATTTATTCCTGTTTTCGTGCGCTGTAGGTTGGTCCTGAATTAGTTTCGGCAGCTGCTCGCCAACCCAGGCTGGAAATTGATCCTGTTGGGTGCGACTCATGCCCAGAGATTGTTTTAATGCCGGGCCACAGATACCCCAACCGACAGCGGAAGACAGCGCTAGAAAAATGATGTTTTGCGCCAGCGTGATGTCCCGGCCCTGAATACGCCGGGTCACACCGTC
This sequence comes from Gammaproteobacteria bacterium UBA4475, assembly GCA_002389265.1. Taxonomy (GTDB): domain Bacteria; phylum Pseudomonadota; class Gammaproteobacteria; order Pseudomonadales; family Azotimanducaceae; genus UBA4582. The sequence goes on along the minus strand of DGOD01000051.1, from coordinate 6,876 downwards.
TAGGATTTGCTGAATCAGTTTTTCCGACGGTCCCTCGGTAAGCGGGCTGTATTCAGCGTCCTCCAGGGCGCGCCAGGCCAGCAGTTTGTTGTGACCAGACTGAGACATGAGCCGAAATAGCTCCATAAAGATCGTATCAGCCGGTGCGTCAGAATTCAGGATAGCCGACATATCGGCGATCAAAGCTGCCGTCAAGTTAGTCAGTAGGGCGGTACGCATACCCTCGGCGCTGCCAAAATGATGGAGCAGCGTGCCATGGTTGATGCCGGCATCTTGAGCAATATCTTTAATGTTCAGGCCGCGAATGCCGTGGTCCGCCAGACGCTTGCCGGCGATTGCCAAGATCATTGCGCGGGCCTCTTCTGGGCTTCTGCGAACTCGCTGCGAAATCGCCATGACAGTTATCTGCCTTCACTATTAACATATTTGTGAATACTAACGTTGGGACTGTCTCACCGCAACTGGTTGGCATTCAAGCCCTAATGATTCGATTCATCGGTACTGGGCGTTTGGGCTATTTGGGTTTGATGTCGAGGGGAGGTGATTCGTGCTAGCAGTTTCGGGTCAAGTTTTTGAGGGAGATCTATTGACACAAATGTTAATAACATTATGATTTACACCGTGACTAACCAAAATTTGGAGTATACCCATGGCTAATAGAATGCAGCCGCTGGTTGCCTTAAGGGCGCTCAAGGAACTTGTCCGCAACCCAGATGATACGCGGAAAGTGTTTGAAGTTATTGAAGCCATGGCGGGCAACGCCAACGAAAAAAGTGCCGCTCGATTCAAGCAGACTCCAAGTGGTCAGCGGATTCTCGCGACCCAAGGCAGTCTGCTGGATAGCCTGCGTGCACGCGACGCCCTGCAGGCCATGTCTGCCGATAGCCTGGGTCGAGCCTACCTGCACTTCCTGGATTCGGAAAATCTGTCTTTCGATGGTTTAGTGGAAGCCAGTGAAACCACACGTCTGCAGGAGGAGGGTGATAAAGACTCGCAGCGATTTATGTTACGCCAGCGCGATCAGCACGATCTTTGGCATGTGGTAACTGGCTATGGGCGTGACATTGCTGGTGAGGCCTCACTGCTTGCGTTTACCTATGCGCAGACCCGCAATCGAGGTCTGGGTGTCATTGCTTTGGTCGGCGGCTTGAAGCTGGCCAAGCACTATGGCTTTTCCATCTTCAAATCGCTGCGACAGGGTTATCGCCTTGGCAAACGTGCGGCTTGGTTGCCTCAGCAGGAGTGGGAAACATTGTTGCAACTCCCCTTGGCGCAGGTGCGGGACCTGTTGAATGTTGGACGACCCGATGTTTACTTGAGCTTATCGGCGGCTTCAACTGCGGCCTATACCCAAACCTCTTGAGCTCTGAGGCTTCGAGTATGTGGCGCGAGCAGGATAACTTCTTGATTGCAGACTTGGTTTTTGCCGATTTTGTGTCGGCGTTTGCGTTCATGACATTGGTTGCTGAGCTCGCGGAAGCCCATGGCCATCATCCTGAATGGTCTAACGTTTATAATCGGGTGCAGATAAAACTGACAACTCATGACGCCGGCCACCAAGTGACTGATAAGGACCGCCTGCTTGCGCGGGCGATAGAAACCCATCCCGGCGTGATCGCGATTCTAGATTCCAAGCAGTGATTGCCGGGCGGGCTTGTGTTGTGACGTCACAACGAGCTTAATGAGTCCTTTCGTCAATGACTGATCGGTAAGTGTTATGCAACAAAGTGATATTGACCGGTGTAACGCGCAGTATGGCCGGCCGGGTTGCGTCGAGTTTGGTCTTGATGTGCAGGGCCAGGCGCGGGTGGAGCTGCGTTTTAAAGACTCAGCGTTAATGGTCTATCTGCAAGGCGCTCACATTACTGCCTGTCAGCTCGGAGCCGATGCCGCGTTGTTGTGGACAAGTCAGAGCGCGAGTTACCAACCAGGAAAAGCCATTCGTGGTGGTATTCCTTTGTGTTGGCCCTGGTTTGGTGCTCACCCCTCACGACCCGATTATCCCCAGCATGGCTATGCGCGCACCAGCGGTTTCGAGGTGATCAACAGCGAAGTCAAAGACGATTTTACCGGTATCCAATTACGTCTGGTGTTAGCGACGCCTGAACTCTCTGAGTGGTGCGCCAACGGTGATATTGAGCTGACAGTCACCGTACGACTGTCAGACTCGCTTTGGTTGCAGTTGGATACGCATAATCGCTCAACAGTCACCGTGCCCGTCAGTCTTGCATTGCATAGTTATTTCAACGTTGGGGACGTGGCCCAGATATCAATGCCCGGTTTAATGGGGCTCAGTTATATAGATAAACTGCGCGCTGGCGAGCGTCTACCGCAAAGGGCGCCACTGGTCATCAATGAAGCGATAGACCGAATTTACCT
>DGOD01000051.1:0-4423 GCA_002389265.1 Gammaproteobacteria bacterium UBA4475 | reverse complement strand
ACAGAACTGGTCGTATGGAATCCTGGGGCAGAAGGCGCTCAGGCGATGCTTGATTTTGATGACGCAGGTTACTCGGAGATGGTTTGCGTCGAGCCAGCCATAGCAGCTGACAATAGCTTATTGCTGGTGCCAGGTGGAACTCACATCGTGGGTCAAGAGATAACCTCGATTCAACTTGGGTCGGACCTAGGCTAGGCTTCGCGGTGCATTTCCTGTGTTGTTGCCTTATACAGGAAATTTAAACCTCTTCCACTTTGTGAGCATATCTGATGGCTTGTTCTATGCATTCGATTCGGTCCTGGCCATACACCTTGGTGTCACGATAGCTCAGGCTGGGAACCCCCCAGAGATCTGCGCTATACATGTCGGCCAGATTCCGCTGAGCCCAGATGCGCCAGCCATCTTCTGTGAGCAACCAGCGTGCTTGTTGCCAATCAAGTCCTGCGCGTTCCACCAGAACTTGCAAGCCCGCATCAGTCGCGGCATTAATACCTTCCGCCCAGGCGCCGCGGGCGCAGCTTTCTAGAAACTCGAGACCTTTGCCGGCGCTAACAGCAAATTCGTATAGGGCGTAACAGCGTTCGACGCCTGCGCCCAGTGGATCAGCGATTTTGCCGAAATCGATACCATATTGCGTCGCTTCACGTTTCGCATCTGTAAGGATGTAGAAACCCTTGGTTCTGGGCACCTGCATGCGGCGCATTACCATGGGTAAAACAGGTTTGACCTCTAGTGGCAGCTGGTAGTGCGTAGCCAGCTGTTTGGCGCGAACCAGGCCGATATAAGAATAGGGGCTTCTAAAGGACCAGTAGAGCGTGATGGGTGTTGCAGCGTCGGTGCCTGAGTTTGGTCTCGTCGGTAATGGTCGACAAAAATCGCGGTAGCCCCGGTCAAAATGAATCTCTGCGATGGTGCCCGTGGCCAGTCCGAGCTCATTCAGACGGCATTCGAGATGCGCGAGTCGATCAAGCCCCCAGTACCATTCGCCGCCATAGTGCAACATGGCGCTCAAATAGTGCCCATTGGACCTCAAGTGGACTTCGTTGGCGGTTAAGTGATGTTGGTAGCACTCGGCGTGTTCAGTAATGCCTGAGTCAATCAGATTGCTAAGTTTGGCCTGATCGTCTTGCCAGTAGGCTTCGAAAAGGGGCAGGGCATGCTCGGCATAACCGGGTTGTAATTCCCAGTGAAGCAATTGTGCGGTCAGCCCGGCATCGCGCTCGAGGTCTCGGCGGGGTCGAGTGTCGGGAAAGTCGAGACCGTACAAGTTGGCGAGGTGCGCGCCGTCCTGAAAAGCGTTTTTCTCCCAGAGTTCGGGCGCGGGATACATCTCTGGTTGCAGGTTAAGAATGGTCCTGAACTCAAATTCAACAGCATAGCGCGCTGCAAATTGGTCAAGCACCTGCAGTAACACATAGCTGTAGGGGTCGGTAAGTCGCAGATACACAGTTACTTTGTGGGGCTGGCCCGCTCGACGTCGTTGCCGTTCCTTGATGCCGCGTTTGAAATTTCGTAGCCATTGACTGGTGATCAGCCGAGTTAAGTGGGGGGCGATGGACATGTTCAGTGACTCCCAGATGATAGTGAGGGTTGCGATAGGTGCGTTGGCGAAGAGTCTAATGGGACCACTAAATCTATCACCTTATTGATGAGCTGTTCTCGATCAAGACCCGTTGGTGTTGCCGCCAGTAACGGGTCCGACAGAAAAGGGTTTGACAGAATCATGGCGGCACCAAAAGGCACTGCGTTGGTGTACAGCATCAAGGCCAACAGGTCGGTGTCGGCATGTCGGCCTGCGACTTGGCTCGCCTCGACTGCCATTTTGATCTCTGATCTGAATGCTTCTTGGGCGGCCTTAAGGTCGGCGTCGGCGTAGCGCCCAACGTCTGGATGAGTGATCGTCTGAAACAGGCTGGGATGTTCCAAGGCCCATTTGAGAAACCCACGACCCATGGCGTTCAACCGTGCGCTGGGGTCCTGTGGTTCGGTGGTCTCGATGGCCTGCAAGGTGGCGGCGGTGATTTGTTGCCAGCCGCTGGTCGCCAGCACGGCGAGTAATTGGGCCTTATTTTTAAAATGCCGATTGGGGGCGCCATGTGAGACACCTAGGTCTCTGGCGATAGCCCTCAAAGACAGGGCTTCCAGACCTTCGGCCGCGATAGTTTGGGCGGCGTGCTCGAGGATCGCGACTTTGAGATCGCCGTGGTGATACTGTTTGTTGGTTAGGCTCATGGCGTTTGGGCTGTCCGTGGTCGGCAGGGCATCAATTTGACATATACATTCTCTGAGCCGTAATATGCGTGAGCATGTAGATGCTGTCTACATAAAAATTCAGTTCAAAGGCTGTGGCCTATGTTCGTGTCGATGCGATAGGGATAATGATGAAAAAGCTTCTTGGGGTGCTGTTTTCCCCCTTTGTATTTAGTCTCGGTTTTCTGGCGCCCTTGATCGCCCAGCTACTGGATGCCACCGGTGTCACCTTACCGGGTGTCGAAACCCTGTATATCGGCCTGCTAGTGGCGGGGATGTTGGGCGTGATAGCACAATGGCGCGGCAGCTGGTTATGGGTCAAGCCATGAATAAGTCTACTAGCAATGATATCGACTGGGATAGCTTGTCGGAAGCTGAGCTTGACGCGCGGGAACGCCAGATTGCCAGCAAGTATATGCATATTGTTCCCTGGGGAGCGGTGGCCTGGGGGCTGACTAATCTGCTGGTCTGGCTCGCGCTGTGGCCCTTGGTGCTGCTCGACATGCTGTCATTGTGGATCGCTTTTCCGTTAGCAACCCTGAATGTCATGTTATGTTATTTGCCGTCTCATGAAGCCCAGCACAGTATCATCGCGCGCAAAGGTCATCCGTTACGTTGGCTGAACGAGCTCGTTGGGCATTTGTCAGTCTTGCCGTTTCAGCCATTTCGCGTGTTACGTCACACGCACTTCGAGCATCATCTGCATACGAATGATCCAGCACTGGATCCGGATTATCGGGTTCATGCACCGTCGAATTTCGCCTTCTTGAAAAATACACTGATGCGCCGCCAACCGGGCGCAAATGATACCGGCTACCCCGAGGCTTTGCAGCGTACGGGTATGGGTCACCTATTGGTCGACGCTTTGATCTATAACGCGTTTTACTTTCTGGTGTTATTTGGTATGGCCTGGAGTGGCTATGCCATTGAAGTAGCATTACTGTGGTGGTTGCCCAGACACATTGCCAGCACCTATATTCAATACTACTTGAGTTGGGCGCCCCATCACCCGGGAAAAGAGCAGGGTCGTTATAGAGAAACGCGGGGATTCAAGAGTGCCGTAGGCAACTTACTGTCGATGGGCATGCAGTATCACATTATTCATCACCTGTACCCGCGTATACCCTTAAGCAAGACCCCAGCGGCGTTTCGTGAACTCAGGCCGATTTTAGTCCGTAAAGGTTGTGAACTGAGCGGTTTGTAGACCAGCGTCAGTGGGCGGCTAGCGGTCCGCAAGGGATTCCGAGCATAGCGCTTGCCGGGGGAATCCCTCAGGGTATATCGTAGCCAACTTTCGGGCTTGCCCCAGAGTCTTGGAGTTGATGATTATGCCACTGACGCCGTTCCACCTCGCTATTCCCGTTCATGATGTGGGTCTTGCGCGACAGTTCTACACTGACCTGCTGGGCTGCGAGGTTGGCCGCAGCAGCAGCCAATGGGTCGACCTGAATCTATTTGGTCATCAGTTAGTCTGTCATCAGGTCGAAGGCATGGCGGCGCGAAGTGCAGCGCCCACCAACCCCGTTGATGGTCATGATGTGCCGGTGCCGCACTTCGGTGTCGTGCTCGAGATGGCTACTTGGGAAGCGTTGGCGGCGCGTCTACAGGCCGCCAATATCGAATTTGTGATCGCGCCGCATATTCGCTTCAAGGGTCTTGCGGGCGAGCAGGCCACCATGTTCTTTTATGATCCCAGTGGTAATGCACTGGAGTTTAAGGCTTTCAACGACATCGAGGCTGAGCTGTTTAAAATCTGATGTTGAGTGCCAGGCTTTGTGCTGGGATGCTGCGACCAGCGGCGGACCAGGCGCCTGCACGCTGAGACAATAAACTTTGCGCCGCGAGGAGTATGCCACTAGCATGTGGGCTTTGTTATTACTTCAAAAGCAGTAGAGCATGTCGCAGCGTTTTTGGTATCTTGCCGGCGTGGGGACGTTTATCGTTCCCATGGGTATGCAAACCATTCTGTTTCCCTGGTTGGTGGTGGTGCAGCTCCATGAAGGGGCTGAACGTTTGGGTCTGGCACAAATGTGCACCCAGTTGCCGGCCATCTTCCTGATTCTTTTTGGCGGGGTCCTCGCCGATCGCATGGACGCTCGCAAAATCCTGTTGTTGGGACATTTGCTCGCCGCCTTGCCAATGCTGGGGCTAGCGCTGGCCCTGAGTCTGGATG
>DGOD01000061.1:21881-22172 GCA_002389265.1 Gammaproteobacteria bacterium UBA4475 | reverse complement strand
ACTAACGGCTCTAGACTAACGGCTTTAGATTAACAGCTTTAGATTAACGGCTTTAGATTACCGGCTCTAAATTAACGGCGTTGAATAAAAAGCTATGCTAAGACTGTGTTGAATGCGCCTCTCTGAGTAAAGCTCTGCTTATTCACAAACGTGTATCGATGTACATGGATGTTGGAATTATCAGGCAGCAGATCTATTTTCAATCGCCGCGATGGCATCAAAGGTTATCTCGACAGATTCGATACGTTTCTTGTGTTCGAAGACAGAGCATACCAACATCAGCTCGTCGGC
>DGOD01000061.1:0-21770 GCA_002389265.1 Gammaproteobacteria bacterium UBA4475 | reverse complement strand
GCTTTTTCTTGCGCCGTTAAAGTTGAATTAAAATTTTCAATGGGCGGTGGCAGCTGGCCCGGGGTGCCGCGCCGCAGATTCAGAAAGGATTGGACCGCAGAGGAGCGCAGGTATTCTGCCTCCGCATCTGTTGCTGCTGCACAGATATTGAAGCCGAGCATGACGTGCGGTTTCTCCAGTTGTGCGGATGGCTTGAAGTGCTCCCGATAGAGTTCGATGGCGGGCAGCATATAATCTGGCGCAAAGTGCGAGGCGAAAGCGAAGGGCAGGCCCAGCATGGCGGCGAGTTGGGCGCCAAATAAACTCGAACCCAGGATCCACAGCGGTACTTGCGTACCGAAACCAGGTACAGCGGTGACGCGCTGACCTGGCTGGGGGGTCCCCAGGTAGTGTTGCAGCTCCACAACATCACGTGGAAAGTCCTCGATATCACCACTCAGGGTTCTTCTGAGTGCGTGTGCGGTGACTTGATCAGTGCCCGGTGCTCGCCCCAGTCCCAGGTCGATTCTGCCAGGAAATAAGCTGGCGAGGGTCCCGAACTGCTCGGCGATGACCAGAGGCGCGTGGTTGGGCAGCATGATCCCGCCTGAGCCGACTCGAATACTGGTGGTGCCGCCAGCAATAAAGCCGATAACCACGGCTGTGGCGGCACTGGCTATGCCGCGCATGTTGTGGTGTTCGGCAACCCAGAAACGTTGCGCACCCAGTTGCTCGGCGTGCTGAGCTAGGTCAAGACTGTTGCGCAGGGCAACCCCTGCGGTACTACCCTGGTTGATGGGTGCCAGGTCAAGAATTGAGAATGCGGTCATGGCGATCATGTCTTTGGGGCAAGTGTGTGTAGCCTAATGATAAGTGGAAATCATCGAGAAAGCGAAATGTCGAGAGACCTGAGTTTTGTCGAGCGCAAAACATTGGTTGCGGTCTTCAAGCCGGTGGTGCGGCTCAGTTGAGTGCGCCGCCAGGGTTGAATCCTGTGGAGAGAGAAAAGATTGTTCAGTCAGCTGCGCTGGCTTGGTGTAACATGGGCGCCGTTAAAAAAGGGGATAGCATGTATAAGGTCAAGACATTAAATAATATTTCAGTCAAGGGGCTCGATCGATTTTCCCGAGAGCATTTTCAATTGGGCGGGGATTTGCCAGATCCCGATGCGATATTGGTGCGCAGCCAAAAGCTGACGCTTGCAGACATCACACCGTCGCTGCGAGCGGTGGGTCGTGCAGGTGCTGGCGTGAATAATATTCCAGTAGCGGAATATACCGCCAAGGGCGTTGTAGTCTTCAATACGCCCGGTGCCAATGCCAATGCCGTGAAAGAACTGGTCATGGCTGGGCTCCTGCTGTCGCAACGGGGAATTGTTCAAGGTATGGCCTATGTGGATGGTCTGGGTGATTACACTGACAAAGCCGAATTGAACCAGCAGGTCGAAGCCGCCAAAAAGCAGTTCAAAGGGGGCGAGCTCAAGGGTAAGACACTGGGCATTCTGGGCCTTGGAGCGATTGGTTCAATGGTGGCAGAGATGGCGTTACAGATGGGCATGACCGTGCTTGGCTACGATCCAGCACTGTCAGTAGACGCGGCCTGGCGGCTCTCCAGTCAGGTGAAGAAAGTCGACAGCATGCAGGCTCTATTTGCCCGCGCTGATCTGATCACGTTGCATATTCCCGCGTTAGCGTCGACCACCGGTATTATCAATGCCGAGACACTAGCGAACTTCAAGCCGGGTGCCGTCTTGCTCAACTTTGCTCGAGAAGAACTGGTTAATAATATTGATCTGTTAGCGGCCCTGGAATCTGGGCATATTGCCCAATATATCTCGGACTTCCCGACGCCAACTCTGATCGGTAAGCCCGGCGTGTCGGCAACGCCGCACCTGGGCGCTAGTACCGAGGAAGCCGAAGAAAATTGCGCCGTGATGGTTGCAGACCAGATGATCGATTTTCTCGAAAATGGAAATATTCGTAATTCCGTGAATTTTCCTAATCTGACCTTGGAACGTACCCAGGGTTATCGATTGGCTTTGGCTAACCGGAATGTGCCGCGGATCTTAGGCAGCGTCTTGTCGATACTGGCTGACCGAAATATCAATGTCATTGACATGCTCAACAAGAGTCGTGAAGAGGTGGCTTATAACTTGATTGATGTTGAAGCCGAGCCCACTGAGGAATTGGTGCGTGCCATTGAAGGTATTGAAGGCGTGATCAACGTCAAGGTGTTTTAACCCGCTGCTAGTCTTCAAGCCGGCAATTGGGGTCTAACTCACCAGATCCCGTATCATAAAGCGTTCGGCGCCAAGAAAGGCGTGCCACTGGGGATCAAAGGCGGCGGGTTCGTGGTTGATCAAACGGGCTAAATGCTCGCCGCACAGGGGGCCGTGAGTGGCCCCATGGGAACCCATCGCTGTGCACAGATATAACCCAGGTTGGTAGGCTGTAAATGCGGGCTGGGCTCGCGCCTGCTGCTGGCACCAATTCGCCAGTACTGTCCAGTCGGGTATAGGGCCGACGACGGGCAACCGATCTCGACTGGCTGCGCGCACACCGGCGTGGGCCGAAGTTGGCTGCACCTCACCGGGTAGAAATTGCTGCAATCGTGCTAACAGTTCAGCGGTATCTGCTGACGTGGTTGCGTTCGAGTTTGAATTGCGCTGATGAGTGCCGCTAACCGTCTGTAGTCCTTCAGCATCGGCGGGAAAGACCGAAACAGGTCCGCTGACCACCGTTTCGATGGATCTGCCCTCGTTACGCCTCACCTGTATTGCCTGGCCGCGATTTGAGTTCAAATTCAACGGTTGAGTTTGGGCTAAGGCATTAGCACCCGTAGCAATAATGACGGTGTCAGCGGTGGTGATGCACTGGCCTACAGCATCTGTCAGGCGCCATTCTTCATTGATGCGCTGCAGGCTTGCAACATGGGTACTCGTTCGCAGCGTAATATGCTGAAGAGTGGCGCTGAAGGCGTCTTTCGCTGACAACCAACCGGCGGTTGGGAAATGTAAGCTGACAATGGCTGGGTCAAGCAAGGATGGGCGCAGGTGCGCAAAACTATTGGGAAAATAGCCATCAATCTTGTTCAGACGTTCTTGCAGGGCAGCCGTGTCCGGTGTCAGGTCAAAGCCGCAGGCATGATAGTCACCTTGTTGCGCCAGATACTGAAAGGCCGCCAGCGAAAAGCACGCTCGATTGTCAGGTACTGCGGCTAGCTGCGGATAAACTGCCAGTTGGGGAATGCTGGAGGCGCCCATAAGGGGTTGGTCCTGAGCTTCGATGATCTCAACTTCTATGCCTCGACGCAGCAGCGCAGCGGCGCAGTTTAAACCCGCAAGTCCCGCTCCAATAATGACGACTCGCGAGGTCCGACGACGCTGGGGTCTAGGCACCGCACTCGAGAGACATGCCGTCAACATTTCTGCTTTGCCAGCGAATCCCGGTATTTTTTTGATGTCGAAGCCGGCAGCCTTCAAGCCTCGTTTGACTTTGCCGGCCACCGAGTAGGTTGAAACAGTTGTTTGTTGGTGGCTCAACTGAGCACATTGGCTAAAGAGCGCAGGATCCCACATGGCCTCATTCTGAGCAGGACTGAAGCCATCGAGGAAGAAGGCATCCACCGGTTCAGTGATTAAGGGCATAGCCACGCTCACATCCAGATAGATCAGATTGAGGCAGATCGTGTCGGTGATCCACAGTGGGTGCATGCCGTGCGTAGGTAGGGGATATCGACTCTCGAGGCGCTGGGCCAGATCATGCAATTGACCAGCACCCGGTTCGGTATTTGTCGGTGGACACAAGCTTGCGTATAGCCGTGCGAGGTCTGTGAGTGTCACTGGTGCGTATTCAATGGCCTGATAATGAAGCAGCTTGCCGGGGGGCGCGAGTTCTTGCCAGAGTCGAGCAGCGAGCAGGAAATTCAGACCAAAGCCGAAGCCGGTTTCAAGAATGTTGAATTGGGGTTGTTGCAGGTCCGACCAGCGCTCGCGCAAATGATTGGCCTCAATGAATACATGTTGCTTCTCTGCTAGCCCGCCTTCGCGATGCCAATAGATGTCTGCAAATGCCTCAGACCAGGGGCTTGATTCATCGTGCCAGTCAATCAGTGCGTGCTCAAGTAAGTAGCCGGTCTGGCTTGAAATGAGACTCATAGCGTGGTGACGGGGCGCGTTGGATCGATGATCCATTCGCTCCATGAACCCGGGTAGAGTGCGGGTTCAGGAAATCCTGCGTGGACCATCGCCAGGATATTATGGGCTGCCGTAACGCCTGAGCCACAGTAACAGATGGTGTCGCCAGCCGCTGTTGCACCGAGCCCATTGAATCGTTGGCGTAAGTCTGCGGCACTGCGGAATCTGCCTGTAGCGCCATCGAGGTTCTCACCGAAGGGTGCGCAGACCGCGCCAGGAATGTGCCCGGCGACGGGGTCGATGGGTTCGGTCTTGCCTTCAAAACGCGGTCTGTCTCGCGCGTCGAGCAGTAGCCCCTGAGGAGGTTGCAGCTCGTCAGCAGCGACCTGACGGGTGATGGCAGGTCGCACGAAAAATGCTGATTCTGGCAGGTTGATAAGTCTCGTGGAGGACACCTGCCCAGCGTCGAGCCATGCCTGATAGCCACCATCCAGGACTACGACATTAGGGTGCCCCAGCCAACGTAGCATCCACCACAGACGAGCAGCATAGGCACCGTTATCAGCATCATAAGCGACGACCAGAGAGTCCTGTGTGATTCCCCAGCGACGTACCTGAGCGGCGAAGGTTTCCCGATCGGGCAATGGGTGCCGGCCGGTCTGACCGGGCACAATTTTTGCGCTGAGATCACGATTGAGGTCAACATACTGGGCGCCATCAATGTGTCCAGCGGTGTACGCCAGCAGGCCCGCAGCAGGATCCTGGAGTGATGAACGGCAGTCAAATAGACGTAAATGCTTATCGGTCTGGAGAGTAGCCAGGATTGAAACATCAATGAGCGTTCGTCGAGTCAGATGAGTCATGGTCAGCCTCCGCTGAGTTTTACTTGATAGCCGAGGGCTTCCAGTTCGGTTTTGATCTCAGCGCGCTTGTCACCTTGGATGAGAATGACGCCAGCCTCGATGGAGCCGCCGACACCGCACTTGTTCTTTAGTTTTTTGGCGAGGGTCTTGAGTTCTTCTGGGCCCAGAGGCAAGCCACTGATCGCGATCAATGGTTTGCCGGCTCGTCCTTTGACTTGGCGCTGCAGGCGAACGATGCCATCGGTGGCGATGGACGTTTTGGCTTCGCGACAGCGACATTGGTCGATCGCAGCGCCACATTCAGGGCAGTGGCGGCCAGCATCCGTTGAATACACCAGGCGTTTCTTGTTCATGATGGTTTCCCGTGGGCCGGCGGCATTAAACTGATGCGGTGTGCGCCTTAGCTGTCTGAATAAATGTAGACACCGAGATCATCATTGCAAGCAGTCTGGCAAAAGTGGACTAGTAGAAATATAAAATCCAGCAGATCATTGGCATCCAGATCTAATGCCTCGATCTCCTCGCACTCAGTCCAGAGACTGGCAAAATCCTCGACCTGGTCTTCCTCCAAGTCGGCCAGCTTGCCCATCAGCGTCTCTTCAAGACGATAAAGATAAGGGCCTTCGTCGGCTAGTTCGCGATCGAGTAGTTCCATTTCCAGCGCGTCAGCCAGAAAACCGCCGCATACCAGCGCATAGAGCTGTGCCCTGGCGTCGCGATGGAACTGTTGGCTCGACATGCAGACAAAACTGTTGGCGGGGTTCTCGTCGACTTCGAGTTCCGCGACATCTTCCTGATGGCCGATAAAAAATATCTGGTGCATGGCTGCGACGTCTAAATCGTCTCGACCTCATCTGCTTGCAGGCCTTTGTCGCCTTCGATCACAACAAACTGAACTCGATCGCCTTCAGCGATAGCGCGACGGCCATTACCTTCGATGTTACGGTAGTGCACAAAAATATCATCGCCGGCATCTCGCGTTATAAAACCGAAGCCCTTCTTAACATTAAACCACTTCACAATGCCGGTTTCCTTGGCGCTATTGATCTGTGCGGGTCGACTCGTCGGTTTTGTGGCGGGTTTACGCTTGGGTGATTGGCCGGAGCGACCCTTGGGGCCTTTCGACATGGCCGCAGATAAGCTGCAACCACTGAAAACGGCAAGAATGGATATCGCCAGTATGAATAGCTCTGTGCCGCTCGGAACAGACAGTGCCCCCCGAATCCATTGGCTGACAAAGTAAGCAAAGGTGCCGATGAGTAGGCTAAGAATAATGTTTTTTACAAGTGAATTCATGGTGACCATTTTAGTGAAAGGTTAGAAAAAAACAGGTGGCGGCTGAAGTTGTTGCTGCCAGTACTACAATACCCCGTTTGAGTGCGGCGAATAGTATGTGAACTAGCCTGATTTTTCCAGAATAGCGTTATATCTTCTGACGGTGGTGGCTAATCCGTCCCACAAGGCGTCATTAATGAGTGCATGGCCGATGGACACCTCGGCTACATTTGTTACGCGCTGGCAAAACTCACCCAGATTGTCTTGGTTGAGATCATGGCCAGCGTTGATACCCAGTCCCAGTTGCTGGGCTATCTTGCCGGCCTCGATGAATGTCGCGAGGACCGATTCGTGATCGCCATACTGATCTGCGTAGGGACCCGTGTAGAACTCGATGCGATCAGTGCCCAGGGCCGCAGCCTGCTCTATCTGTGCTGCGTCCGGGTCCATAAAAAGGCTGACGCGAATGCCAAGAGCCTTGAGCTGATCGATAATCGCCTTCAGCGCGGTGTTGTCGCCACTGAGGTGCCAGCCATGATCAGAAGTGAGTTGGACGGGGTCATCGGGTACCAGTGTACATTGTTGGGGCATGGTGTCGCGAACCAGGGTCATGAAACCTGGAAAACCGTTAGCTTCAGGTCCGGCAAAGGGGTTCCCTTCAATGTTGAACTCTATGTCAGCATATTGTGGTTGTGTTAGCAGGCTGGCAAGGTCATAGACGTCCGCTGGCCGAATGTGACGCATATCGGGCCTCGGATGAACTGTGATTCCTTGCGCGCCGGCAGCAATACACGTTTCTGCCGCAGCGGTCACGCTGGGTATGGTGGTGTCGCGGGAATTGCGCAGTAACGCAATCTTGTTCAGATTGACCGATAGTTTTGTCATGATTTATGACCACCCGCCACTGATATTGCGGCGGTAGAACCGTCGAGCGATAATAAATCCGACCAGCAGGCTTAACAATACCGTGCCGGCACCGCGAATAAACCAGTCTTGATCATTACTGCTGTCGAGGGTATCGACAGTCAATAACAGCGCATCAACTTGCTCTTCCAATGCCCGGCGTTCATCAAGTAAAGACGCATTTTGATTCTTAATAGTGATCACGTTGGCTGCTGTTGTCTTGATTTCTTGCAACTCCGCTGTCAGAGCGGCATTTGCCTGCTTTAATATCCGGTTGTCCTCGCTGAGGACGATCTGTAGTTGCTGCAGAGCAGTAAGTTGATCAACGTTGGCGTTGTACTCAGCTTCCATTTTTTGCAGTCGAGCAGTTGTCTCGTCGAGTAAGACAGCGGCGATGGGTGAATCCATCAGGTATTGGCTTTGAATCCAACCTTCGAGACCATCGGGCAATCGAACTCGGCTGTAGCCACTTTCCGGATCTGCTTCAAGCAGTTCCATCGCTGTGCCGCTGCGAATGCCCTTGTGCAGAATCCTGTGTTCGGCGGTCGCACCGCCTCGTAGTGGCACGTAAAGTGTGTCGCGGACGTACACGGTTTCTGCCAGCGCCGTCGCGCTGACGATCATTGCTGCCACAACCAGAATATAATTTTTCAGGGGAGCACCTTCTTAAACGGCTTTACGGTGACTTGAGCGTAGACGCCAGCGGCCGCGTAGGGATCGGCATCAGACCAGGCTTGAGCTGCCGCCAGGGACGGAAATTCGGCGACGACCAAGCTGCCAGAGAAACCCGCAGCGCCGGGATCCTCATTGTCAATGCTGGGGTTGGGGCCGGCAATCAACAGACGACCCTCGGAGACCAATTGCTCAAGCCGCAGCAAGTGCGCAGGCCGAGCGGCTTGGCGCAGGACCAGACTATTGTCGATATCGGTGCTGATGATGGCGTATAACATGCGCTTTTTTCCGAAAATTTAATGACCAGCGCCCAAATGTCAGGGCTTTAAGTCGGTAGTAGGTTTGTCGACGGATTCAGTCTGGGGTTCTTGCAGGTAGCCGCCGCTAGACAGGTAGACCAATGTCAGCACGATATAGCTTAGAGTGATCGCAAATCCGCCGATCAGTTTGTAGCTGACCCAGAACTCAAGGCTGAAGTTGAAAGCGACCACCAGGTTGAGTGCGCCGGCGATGAAAAAGCCGAGGCTCCAGCCCAGGTTGAGACGCTGCCATACAGGGTCGGGTAGGCGCAGCTGAGCGCCAAGCATTCGTTTTAGCAGGTTCTCTTTACCGAAAAACTGGCTTGCCAGTAGGCTGCCCGCGAACAGCCAGTTAATAATGCTGGGTTTCCATTGGATAAATAATTCGTTACGAAACAGCAGTGTCGCGCCGCCGAACAGCATACTGATCCAAAAAATAATCTGGGTTTTTTTCTCGATACGCCTGGTCGTGAGATATTCGAGGGCAGCTTGCGCCGCGATCGCTACCATCAGTACCGTCGTGCTCAGATAGATGTCACGACTGTAGAAGAACACAGCGGCGAATAACGCGACGGGTACAAATTCAATAAATTGTTTCATAAATCCTGTTTGGCGCTTCGCCGGTGAGATTGCAAGTACATCATAAAGGATTTTGGGGCGGATATTAAACCGTCGCAAAATATCAAAAAAGCATTAACATGAGGGCCCTGTCAGCAGCCCATGCCATCGGTGTCCATTATGAGCCAATTTTTTCAGATTCATCCCGACAATCCTCAGGCTCGCCTGATCCGCCAGGCCGTTGATATTATTCGTCAAGGCGGTGTCATTATCTACCCGACCGACTCCGCCTATGCGCTTGGCTGCCATATAGGAGACAAGCAAGCGTTGCAACGAATCCGCCAAATCCGGCGCCTGGATGACGACCATAACTTCAGTCTGGTATGCCGCGACTTATCTGACCTGGGTGTCTATGCCAAAGTCAGTAACAGTGCCTATCGGCTGCTGAAAGCGGCGACCCCGGGGCCTTACACCTTTGTCCTGCAGGCGACCAAAGAAGTTCCCCGCCGACTGGTAAATCCGAAACGCAAGACGATCGGACTGCGGGTGCCGGACAATGGGATTTGTCGAGCGCTGCTGACTGAGCTGGGTGAGCCGATCATGAGTTCGAGCCTGATTCTTCCTGGCCACGAAGAGCCGCTGACAGACCCGCTGGAAATGCGAGATTTGTTGGAAAAGCAGGTGGATCTTATTATCGATGGTGGATTCTGTGGGCTGGAGAGCACCAGCGTGATTAATTTGGAGGAAGACCATGTGGTGATTCTTCGCGAGGGTGGCGGTGATCTGGCGCTCTTTGGTGGCTGAGGACCGAGGCCGCAAGGCTTCGGCGCTGGAACACAGACGCCGGGATGGGAGACATCGCCTACTCGATTCATATATAATGCGTGGCTACTGATATCCCTGACATTCTCTTGAATGATTGCTTACACTGCCTTCAACGACGGCTTTCTAGATTGGTGTCTTCGATTGGCCTTCTGTCGAGCTATCTTTTGTATCACTAACCATCAGGTGAAATTTTGAGCTTGCATGAATCGCAAAAGCGCGTGCTATCCGGTATGCGCCCAACTGGCCGACTGCACTTGGGTCACTATCACGGTGTCCTGAAAAATTGGGTGCGTCTGCAGCATGAGTTCGAATGCATGTTTTTTGTCGCCGACTGGCATGCCTTGACTACGCATTATGAAGATCCTCAAATGATCGAAGAGCATGTCTGGACGACGGTGATTGACTGGCTGGCGGCTGGTGTCAATCCGGGCTCAGCGGCCTTGTTTATTCAGTCAAAAGTGCCTGAACATGCTGAATTGCACCTGTTACTCTCGATGATTACACCGTTAAGTTGGCTCGAGCGCGTGCCGTCCTACAAGGACCAGCAGGCGAAACTCAAGGAACGTGATCTTGCCA
Organism: Gammaproteobacteria bacterium UBA4475; assembly: GCA_002389265.1. Taxonomy (GTDB): domain Bacteria; phylum Pseudomonadota; class Gammaproteobacteria; order Pseudomonadales; family Azotimanducaceae; genus UBA4582. The sequence goes on along the minus strand of DGOD01000061.1, from coordinate 11,685 downwards.
CCTACGGGTTTCTCGGCTACCCGTTGTTGCAGAGCGCTGATATTTTGATCTACAAAGCGGGTCATGTCCCGGTGGGCGCTGATCAGGTGCCGCACGTTGAGATGACTCGAGAGATTGCTCGGCGTTTCAACCATATTTACGGTAAGCGTTCAGGGTTCGTGGAAATGGCGGAAGCAGCGATCAAGAAACTGGGCCGTAAAGGCGGTGCGCAGTATCGCGAGCTGCGTAAAGAATTCCTCGAGAAAGGTCATACTGAGTCGCTGGAAAGTGCGCAGGCGCTGCTGCGTGAGCAGAGTAATATCTCCCTGGGCGACCGTGATCGTCTCTACGGCTATTTGGAAGGCGGCGGCAAGGTGATTCTGCCGGAACCGCAATCTCTGTTGACGGAAGCCTCAGTGATGCCCGGCCTGGATGGTCAGAAAATGTCTAAATCTTATAACAACACGATCGCGTTGCGGGAAGATCCGAAAGTCGTTGAGCGGAAAATCAAGACGATGACGACAGACCCCGCCAGGGTTCGGCGAACAGATCCCGGTGATCCCGATAAGTGTCCCGTGTTCAATTTGCACGAGGTGTATTCTGATGAGTCTACTCAGGCTTGGGTTCGACAGGGCTGCACGACCGCAGGAATAGGGTGTATTGATTGTAAGGGGCCTTTGATCGAGGCGGTGCTTGAGGAGCAAAAACCCATGCGTGAGCGCGCCAGACAATACGAAGAGAACCCTGACTTGGTCAGATCTATCGTTGCCGAGGGTTGTGAGAAAGCTCGGACGATTGCCAAGGCGACACTAGATGATGTGCGCGAGGCTATGGGCTTGGATTACCGCTAGGTGATGAGTTAAGGATTGTCGATGATTGAGACCGTTTCGGTGGATACAGAAATAAGCAATAATCCAGCGGGTGAGCCGGCAGCTCGTCAGGCGGAAATGCCATTTGCCGTGGTTGATGGCAAGCCCATGACCAATATGCCAATGGATCTGTATATTCCGCCAGATGCACTGGAGGTCTTTCTTGAGGCTTTCGAGGGTCCACTGGACCTATTGTTATATCTGATTAAGCGTCAGAATCTGGATATCCTCGATATTAAGGTTGCCGAAATTACCCGCCAGTACATGGATTACATCGGTTTGATGACGGGCATGCAATTTGAGCTGGCCGCGGAATATCTGGTGATGGCGGCAGTGCTGGCAGAAATCAAATCCCGCATGTTGTTGCCTCGACAAGTAGACTCAGAAGACGAAGAGGATGATCCACGTGCCGAACTGATTCGCCGGCTGCAGGAGTATGAGCGTTTTAAGCAGGCGGCATTGGATCTGGATGACTTGCGGCGCATGAATCGAGATTACTGGGTCGCGTCGGCGGACGTGCCGGCGGTGGAGAAGGAAAAACCCTTGCCCGAGGTGGATCTGCACGAAATGCTGATTGCTCTCGCAAAGGTTCTCAAGCGCGCGGAAAACTTTACCAGTCACCGTGTTTCATCTGAAACTTTGTCTACTCGAGAGCGGATGAGTGCGATTCTTGACCGGGTGCATCAGGCCGGTGAAGAGTTCGTTGAGTTCTCAGAACTTTTTGATTTTGAAGAAGGTCGCTCGGGTGTGGTAGTGACCTTTCTTGCGATTATGGAGTTAATTAAAGAGTCGCTGCTCGAAATTGTCCAGTCAGAGGCCTTTGCGCCGATTCATGTGAAGGCACGTGTGCCCACGGAACAAGTCATCGAAATCGATGAGAGCAATTTTACAGCACCGATAGATCCTGACAATGAAATGGGCGTTGAGACCAGGTTGGGTGATGTAGATTAGCCCGGCATTGATGCCTTCAGGCAAGCAGTGAATCATGGGATCAGCAGGCAAGTGTCAGCAGATCGCGAACTAAAAACAGCATAGACCCTTATTAGTATGAGTGAAATTGCCAATTTAAAGCAGATTATAGAAGGTGCGATTATGGCGGCTGATCAGCCGCTGGCGATCGATCTGATGATTAACCTGTTCGAGACAGATCCGCCGGAGCGCGCAGATATTTTACAGGTATTAACGGAGATCGCCGCTGACTGTGAAGGTCGGGGCTTTGAGTTGAAGCAGGTGGCCAGTGGCTATCGCTTTCAGGTTCGCAGCGACTATGGGCAATGGGTTAGTCGACTGTGGGAAGAGCGTCCGGCTCGGTATACTCGTGCGTTGTTAGAAACGCTGGCGCTGATCGCCTACAAACAACCGATTACTCGTGGCGATATCGAAGAGATCCGTGGGGTCACCGTGAGCACCAATATTATGCGGTCTTTGCTGGAGCGTGAGTGGATCCGAGTCGTTGGTCATCGGGATGTTCCTGGGCGTCCAGCCATTTACGCTACGACCCGAACCTTTCTCGACTACTTCGATTTGAAGACGCTCAATGAACTACCGACCCTTTCGCAGATCAAAGACTTGGACAAGATTAACGAAGAACTGGATCTCGAAGACGAGATTGTTGAGGCCCGAACGATTGAGCTAACACCCGAGCAGGACGCCGTGGAGGCGGAGGCCGAAGATGCGAGCCTCGATGAGGTGACTGATCGAGTCAATGAAATCCAAGAAAATATCAAAAATATGTTTCGCCAGGAGACCCCTGAAGAGGGCGATATGGATGACTTGGACGAACCCGATGAACCTGATGCGAGACCAGGACTTGACGGCCCTGATGGACAACTACAATGATCGAAAGTTTGCCGACTGAAAAATTACAGAAAGTACTTGCCAGTATCGGCATGGGGAGTCGCCGCGGAATAGAAGGCTGGATCGCTGAGGGTCGAGTCAGCGTCAATGGTCGCGTCGCCAAATTAGGCGATCGAGTCGATGAGGAAGACAGAATCGAGGTGAGTGGTAAATCGGTGGTACGCAAGCCCCAGCGTCACCGATACCTGCTTTACAACAAGCCAGCAAATGAGATTTGTTCGAGGAAGGATCCGGAAGGCCGAAAGTCAGTGTTTGATCAATTGCCGAAGCTGTCGAGGCAGCGTTGGGTCGCGGTTGGTCGCTTGGATTTTTCAACCAGTGGCCTGCTGTTGTTTACCACTGATGGGCAGCTGGCTAACAAATTGATGCACCCGTCGAGCAAGATTGACCGAGAATACGCCGTGCGGGTTTTGGGCAATGTGACGGATGAAGTGTTGCAGAATATGCGTGACGGGGTGATGCTCGAAGACGGGATCGCTAAATTTAGTGACATCAAGCGTGGCCGAGAGGAGCAGGAAGGTGCAAACCAATGGTATTACGTGGCCTTAATGGAGGGTCGAAATCGTGAGGTCAGGCGCCTGTGGGAATCCCAGGGCATTACCGTCAGCCGCTTGAAACGGGTGCGGTTTGGTAGCTTCTTTATTCCTTCGGCCATCACGGCTGGTCGCTATATGGAACTGCCCCTCAAGGAAATTAAAGAGCTTTACCACATGGCCGGCATGGGCCCTCAGCGCAGCAAGAAACGCCGCTGACAGACTGGATCAAGCCGCGATGTCCAAGCAGAGCTTGGCATCGCTGCGGGTTTAGCTGGCTGTTAGGGTCTCACCATTGATCGCACTGCTATCATCGCCCATGAGATATAAATAAAGTGGCATCAAGCTGGTCGCAGTTTTGAGGTTGGCTGGATTTTCATTCGGATAGGCTTTAGCGCGCATGCTAGTTCGGGTTGCGCCTGGGTTAATAATATTGACGCGAATCGCCGACGTGTTGTCCAATTCTTCGGCGAGCAATTTTGCCAAGCCCTCCATCGCATACTTCGATACGGCATAAGGTCCCCAGTAGGCTTTTGGTGCGGCACCGACACTGGAGCTGGTGAACAGCAATGAGGCTGCTGGTGCTTGGCGAAGCAGAGGTAACATTAGCCGGCTGAGCATGAACACGGCGTTGAAATTGACCTGCATGACAGTCATCCATTGATTGATGTCATAGTGCTCCACCGGAATTCTGTCGCCTAACATCGCCGCATTGTGCAGCAAGCCGTCCAATCTGCCATAAGTACTGTCGAGGACCTCGGCGAGTTGCTTGATGTCCTCGCTACTGGCAGTCGCCAGATCCATCGGTGCGATGCCGGGTTCCGGCGCACCCAAGGCCATAATCTCATCATAGACCTGCTCGAGTTTTGCTGTGGTTTTGCCGAGTAGCACCACGGTGGCGCCGTGACTGGCAAATGTCGTCGCCGCGACCCGGCCGATACCATCACCGGCACCGGTAACAAGTATGACCTTATGGGCGAGTAAATCCTGTGGTGCTTGGTAGTCCATGAAGCGTTAAGTTCCCAATGGCTGGTGAGTTGAAGTCGACGGCCGACAATGGATCCCAATCAAGCAGGAGATTCTAGGCAGGCATGGGCCAGGTAGTTGACACTGGTGTCGGCAGTCAGGGCATAGGTCTGTGTAAACGGCGAGAAGCTCAAGCCCTTCAGGCTTTGCAGCGCGAAGTGCTCTTCTCGTAGCCAGCGTGTGAGCTCTGACGGTTTGATAAATTTATGATAGTCATGCGTGCCGCGAGGGAGGAGTTTAAGCACATACTCCGCGCCAATCACCGCAAATGCATAAGCTTTGGGATTCCGGTTGATAGTCGACAAAAACAACTGGCCGCCGGGTTTTAACAATTCTCGACAGGCCTTGATGATAGACGCAGGATCGGGCACGTGTTCGAGCATTTCCATGCAAGTGATGACGTCAAAGGTTTGAGGCCGTTGCTGGCTCAAGGCCTCGATGGCAATGAGTTGATAGTCGATCGCCAGGTCCGATTCTAGGCGATGCAGTCGAGCGACTTGTAAGGGCTTTTCTGCTAAATCGATGCCAGTGACGGTAGCACCAGCCCGGGCCAAGGATTCACTCAGAATCCCGCCACCGCAACCCACGTCGAGGACGGCTTTGCCGGTGAGTTCAACGTTGTCCTGGATATAGCCAAGACGGAGCGGATTAATCGCGTGTAAAGGTTTGAAATCGCCGTCTTCATCCCACCAGGTGCGGGCCAGCTGATCAAATTTCGCGACCTCTGCCGGATCCCAATTCTGTGTGGTGGTGCTGGTTTTTTCGTTCATATGGGCCTGCTGAATGCGCTGATTTTAGATTGCCATTGACGGGTATTGGCACGTACCCGTTGGCTGTCGAGTTGAGTGAACTGGCCATCGGCCAATAGTTGGACACCGTTGATCCAGACGTGGTTGACCTGCCGCCCTGTGGCAGCATACACCATCTGCGAGATGGGGTTATAGATGGGGGCAAAGCTCAGGTCCGATAGGTCCACTGCGATAAAGTCGGCAAGCTTACCTGCCTCCAAGCTGCCAATTTTATCTTCCAGGCCGAGCATCAGGGCGCCATTGATGGTGGCCATAGCCAGTGCCTCATGGGCGCTGACCACGGTCGCATCCTGGCTGACTGATTTAGCGACAATGGCTGCCGTACGTATTTCCTCCAGCATGTCCAGGTTGTTGTTGCTGGCTGCGCCGTCGGTACCGATGGCGACGTTAATGCCGGCCTTGATCAGGTCACCCACAGGGCAAAAGCCGCTGGCAAGTTTTAAGTTTGATTCGGGGCAGTGTGCTACATGCACATTATTATCGGCCAGCAATGTGATTTCACCGGCTTCGAGTTGGGTCATATGCACCGTCTGCAATAAAGGTGATAGCAATCCTAGATTGTGCATGCGGGCGATCGGTCGCTGGCCATGCTGGCGCATGGCGTCCTGCACCTCAGTGAGCGTTTCGTGGAGATGCAGATGAATCGGTAATTGTAGTTCCTCGGCATAGAGTAACGTGCGCTCAAACCCATGATCCGTCACGGTATACGGCGAGTGGGGTGCAAAGGCCGTGGTTAGCAGCGGATTATTTTTGACCAGGTCGTCGCGAAACTGCAGACCTTTGTGGATATGTTCGTCTTCAGTTTTTGCCCAGGCATTGGCGAACTGGATGACGGGCATGCAAACCTGGCCCCGGAAGTGATTGTGAGAGAAGGCATTTGCTACGGCATCGGGAAAGAAATAGGTGTCTGCGGCACAGGTAGTGCCGCCGCGAATCATCTCGGCTACCGCCAGACTGGTGCCATCATAGACAAAGTCATAATCCACAAACTGACCTTCAACAGGCCAAATATGATTGTTCAACCAATCTATAAGCTCGCGATCGTCGGCATAACCTCGAAATAGCGTCATGGCTGCATGGCCGTGGGCGTTGATCAGGCCGGGGGTAACGATATGGTCCTCGAGTTGCAGATTGGGTGCGTCGGGGTACTCGGTTAAGGCCTGTGGGGTGGGTAGCAGAGCCAAAATCTGATCCCTGGAGATGACCAGTGTATGGTTTTCGAGGACGACCCCGGCGGGAATGACCGGCACGATCCAGGTAGGGCTAACGAGTTTGATGTCTGTGGCTTTGATCATGTTCTTCCACGGGTCTGATGGTCGGTGTAGTCACCAAATGTTGCCATCGCAGGTTGACGTTATAGGTTGGCCGACGGCCGACTCGGCATTATACCTGTGAATGACTTAAGGATGGCTAAAAACTCAACCGGGCGTGTGTTTTGGTACTTTGACATGGTATCATTGCACGATTGTTTAGGGGGGTTCCGGCGGCAAATTTAGACCGTCCAATACATGTCTGATTTCGATAACGATATAACTACGATAAACATCGAAGATGAGCTGAAGCAGTCCTACCTGGATTATGCTATGAGCGTCATCGTCGGTCGTGCGCTGCCCGATGTTCGAGACGGTCTCAAACCCGTTCACCGGCGGGTATTGTTTGCCATGAGCGAACTGAACAACGTCTACAACCGAGCCTATATGAAGTCGGCTCGAATTGTGGGTGATGTGATCGGTAAGTATCATCCTCACGGTGATACGGCCGCTTACGACACGATTGTCAGGATGGCGCAGACCTTCAATATGCGGTATCCGTTGGTGGATGGTCAGGGTAACTTTGGTTCCCTTGATGGTGATAGCGCCGCTGCCATGCGTTACACCGAAATCCGCATGAAAAAGATCGCTCATGAATTACTGGCCGATCTAGATAAAGAAACCGTTGATTTTACTGACAACTATGATGGCACCCTGCAGATGCCAGTGGTTTTGCCATCAAAGGTCCCGAATCTGTTGGTTAATGGTTCCAGCGGTATCGCGGTGGGTATGGCGACTAATATTCCGCCCCATAACCTGACGGAAGTCGTTAATGCCTGCCTGGCGTTGATTGATAACCCCGATATTGATACCGATGGCCTGATGGAACATATTCAAGGTCCAGATTTCCCCACAGGGGCCATTATTAACGGTCGTGCTGGCATCGTGATGGCCTACCGCACGGGTCGTGGTCGAATTCAGGTGCGAGCGCGCTGTGAAGTCTTCACCGATGAAAAAACCCATCGGGACACGATTATCATTCAAGAAATTCCCTTTCAGTTGAACCGCGCCCGTCTTATCGAGCGCATTGCTGAGCTAGTGAAAGAAAAGAAAATTGAAGGTATTTCCGAGCTTCGAGATGAGTCTTCCACAGACACCCGCATCGTCATTGAATTGCGTCGAGGTGAGGTCGGTGAAGTAGTGCTGAATAATCTCTATGCTCAGACTCAGCTGCAAACGGTCTTCGGCATCAATATCGTGGCGCTGGTGGAGGGTCAACCACGGGTATTGAATCTCAAGGAAGTTCTGGTTGCGTTCGTGTTACATCGTCGCGAAGTTATTACTCGGCGAACTGTGTTTTTGTTGCGTCGCGCTCGAACTCGAGGCCATATTCTTGAAGGTCTGGCGGTGGCGCTGTCGAATATAGATCCTGTCATCGAGCTGATTAAATCGTCGGCGAATGCCCAAGAAGCCAAGGATCGGTTGATAGCCACTTCCTGGCGATCAGACAATGTCCAAAAGATGCTGGAGCGCGCCGGCCCAGACGCCGCTCGTCCCGACGAGTTGGATGCCCGTTATGGGCTGAAAGAAAATGGCGACTACTTTTTGTCACCTGAACAGGCACAGTCGATTCTAGAAATGCGTTTAAACCGACTGACTGGGCTGGAACAACAGCGCTTGTTGTCTGAATACGAAGAAATTGTCAGTACTATCTCAGAACTGTTGATTATCCTGAATCAGCCAGAGCGTCTGATGGAGATCATTCGCGAAGAACTGACGGAAATTCGCGAAGAGTATGGTGATGAGCGACGTACGGAAATTATTGGGACGCAGGAAGATCTCACTACAGAAGATCTAATCACCGAGCAAGACATGGTGGTGACCTTGTCAAATTCTGGTTATGCCAAGACTCAGCCGATTACGGACTATCAGGCCCAGCGCCGCGGTGGTCGCGGTCGTTCCGCTAGTGCGGTGAAGGATGAGGACTTTATCGAACACCTGATGGTGGCGAGTACTCACGACACGATCTTATGCTTTACGAACAAGGGTAAAGTCTATTGGTTAAGGGTGTTTGAGATTCCTGTGGCCAGTCGAGCAGCTCGCGGGCGGCCATTGGTCAATATTCTGCCCTTGGGTGCAGACGAGCGAATCACTGCCATGCTGCCCGTCAGAGAATATCGTGATGATCAGTTTATTTTCATGGCAACGGCAAACGGTACGGTCAAGAAAACCCCGCTGATGGAGTTCGCCAGAAGGCGGTCGTCCGGGCTAATTGCGATCGAACTCGACGAAGACAATACCTTGGTTGGCGCTTCGATCACTCAAGGTGACTCGGATGTGATGTTGTTCACCAGCGGCGGTAAGGCGATTCGCTTTAATGAGTCGGACGTCCGTGCCATGGGTCGCACTGCGCGCGGTGTGCGCGGGGTTAAGCTTCGCCAAGAACAAACCTTGATTGCGCTGATCATTCCTCAGCCAGATGCGGAATTATTGATAGCCAGTGAAAATGGTTACGGCAAACGCTCGAACCTTGAAGACTATTCCGTCATTGGTCGCGGTGGCCAGGGTGTTATCTGCATGAAAGTCAGTGAGCGTAATGGGCCTGTTGTCGGTGTCATTCAGATCTATAGTGGCGATGAAGTGATTCTGATCAGCGATCAGGGCACGTTGGTAAGAATCCGTGGCGAAGAGGTATCAACTCAGGGTCGTAATACGCAAGGCGTGCGCTTGATTAACCTGGCCAGTGATGAAAGCCTGGTAGGTCTCGCTCGAGTTGAAGAGGCCGACTTAGCAGAGGCGGGTTTGGCAGAGGGCGCCGATGAAGCGGATTCTGTTGCCGCTGGAACACATACACCAAGCAGTGCTGACTCGGCAGGCATTGAGGGTCAGAGTTCAGTCGATGACTCACAAGCGGGTATCAACGATGACGCTGACAGCTAGATTGGATTGGCTTCACGCCATTGCGATGACAGTGTCTAGCGCTGATGTTGTCTTGAATAGCCGTAGCCGGTGGTGCTTATGACCATCGAAGACAAAGCTGCAGCGGGCGCCGATCAGCAACTCGACCAGCTACGTCAGCGCATTGATGCGCTGGACAGTGAAATTCTCGGCTTACTCAATGAACGAGCTAGGTGTGCCCTGGAAGTGGCAGAAGTCAAGCAGGCGGCATCCGGTGACGTTGCTCCCATATTTTATCGACCTGAGCGCGAAGCTCAGGTGCTGCGTAATATAGCGGCGAAGAACCCTGGGCCACTGAGTGATGACAAAGTCATCCAAGTATATCGTCAGATTATGTCTGCCTGCCTGGCACTCGAGGAACCACTGAAGGTCGCCTATTTGGGCCCAGAAGGTACCTTCACGCAGTTAGCGACCCTTAAACAATTTGGTCATGCGGTAGTGGGTGTGCCAATGATCACCGTTGATGACGTGTTTCGCGAGGTGGCGTCAGAAAACTGCAATTACGGTGTGGTACCGGTTGAAAACTCTACTGAAGGTGTCGTCAGCCATACCCTCGATAATTTTTTGAATTCCTCTCTGCGAGTTTGCGGTGAAGTGGAATTGCGCATTCACCATCACTTGATGGTTGCCCCCGGTACGAACCCCGAGAAGATCACTAAAATTTATGCGCATCAGCAGACCTTCGGTCAGTGTCGACGATGGCTTGATGGTCATTACCCGCGCATACCGCGGATTACCGCCTCGAGTAATGCTGAGGCGGCGCGTCTTGCGCTTGCAGAAGAGGGTACGGCTGCGATTGCCGGCGAAATTGCTGCGGAAACCTACTGTTTGACGGTGCTGTCGAAGAAAATCGAAGATGAGTCGGACAATACCACACGATTTATTGTGGTGGGCCGTGAGGTGATTGGTCCCAGTGGTAAAGATAAAACGTCTATCATGGTCTCGACCCATAATCAGCCGGGAGCGCTATATAAGTTGCTCGAGCCGTTTCATCGGCATGATGTGTCGTTGACCTCGATCGAAACCAGGCCGAGTCGAACGGGTATGTGGTCCTATGTTTTCTTTATCGATTTTGAAGGCCACGCGCAAGATGAGATTATCGCTCAGGTCATCAGCGAAATTGACAGCGACGTCCTTGAGATCAAAATGCTTGGCTCTTACCCCCGCGCTATCACCAGTCTTTGATGCGTCGATGGTGGCGCCGGTGAATCGTCAAGACGCGACACGCGCTTCAGCAACTACCGTAAATTTAACTAGGATGGCAGTCTAAATGACCTGTGATTTCTTTGAGTTAGCCGCACCCGGTGTGCGAGGATTGCAGCCTTATCAGCCGGGCAAGCCGGTGGAAGAGCTCCAGCGTGAATTGGGTTTGACTGACGTGATCAAACTCGCCAGCAACGAAAACCCATTGGGTCCCAGCCCTGAAGTGATCCATAGCCTGGCAGCCGTGATTCCTGAGTTGACGCGCTATCCCGATGGCAGTGCCTATCATTTGAAGCGCAAGCTTAGTGAACACCTGGGTGTGGCGCCGCAAATGTTGACGATCGGTAACGGTTCTAACGAATTGCTGGAGTTACTGGCAAGGGTGTTTTTGGCGCCCGGTCTCGAATCCATTGTCTCCCAACACTCATTTGTGGTCTACCCGCTGGTCACCATGGCCTTGGGAGCAACACTGAAAGTCGTGCCGGCCAAAAATTATGGTCAAGATCTCGAGGCGACTGCCGCGATGATCACTGACAAGACGCGAATGATTTTTATCGCTAACCCGAACAACCCGACTGGGACCTGGGTCAAGGAAGTTGATCTGGTGCGGTTTCTGGATCAGGTGCCGGAGAATGTGCTAGTCATACTGGATGAAGCCTATTGCGAATATGTCGAGGCGCCGGGTTATCCTGATGGTATTGCTCTGCTGGCCCGCTATCCGAACCTGGTGGTGACTCGAACCTTCTCCAAAGCCTACGGTATTGCAGCGCTACGAGTGGGCTATTCAGTGTGTCAGCCGGCGATAGCTGATCTGCTGAATCGAGTGCGTCAGCCGTTTAATATTAACGCCATGTCGTTAGCGGCAGCGGTAGCCGCATTGGACGATCAGGCCCATGTGCAAGCGGCAGTTCGCGCTAACACTGCTGGTATGGCGATGCTGACTGAGGCTTGCGATGAGTTGGGGCTGGAATATATTCCGTCCGTTGGTAACTTCCTGGCAATCGATCTGGGCCGTGACGCGATGCCAATTTATGAAGCGCTGTTGCGCGAGGGTGTTATCGTTCGTCCCGTGGGCGTCTATGAAATGCCGAATCACTTGCGGGTCACTATTGGTTTGCCGGCAGAAAATGCCCGTTTCATTCAAGCGCTGAAGACCGTGCTGGGAGCAAGCTGAACCCGTGTCTGTGAAGGCGAAACAACC
>DGOD01000034.1 GCA_002389265.1 Gammaproteobacteria bacterium UBA4475 | reverse complement strand
TGCCCGGCTTCGTCGACGGTTCGAATCTTCCAGACCTGCATGCCCAAGGTTTGGCCCTTGATGCGCCAAAAATACAGATAAAACAGATAAGTCTCGATGTAGCAGGTCAGTTGTACCCACACTGTCGCCAGCGGTGGTTTGTCAGGTAGTTGGCCATCAACGGTCGCGCCGCTGCCAAGTGCGGCCTGCAGCACGACCAGCGTGATCGCCCATAAGGCGAAGATCAGGAAGAAGTCATACAGTATGGCAGCAAAACGGCGTTTTAAGCTGGCGTTCGGGAAAGCATCAGACATGTCGGCATCACGGGCTTGGAGTGCGCCTAGTCTAACAGAGGTTCGATCTTTGCGCCTCGTTCTGTGCGGCGAGATCTATTAGAATAATAAGTCAGCGGAATCACTCGATGATCTTGCCGATGAATGTCTGCACAGATGTCCGTCGCGAGCAATTTGAGCCGACAGCTTTAAACAACAGACAGGAGCGTTTGAATGGTTAATTGTTGGATTCGGCCTGAGCGCCGCGATCTGTTGAGCGGATGGCAGCAGGTGCTGATAATCGTCTTGTTGGCATTGCCCGTTGTCGCCACTGCGGCGACAACGTCATTTGCTGATTGGTTGGCCGGCGTCAAGCAACAGGCCATAAGCCAGGGCGTTCGCGAAGTGACGATAGATCAGGCTTTCCTTGGGCTTGAGCCCGACCCGCGGGTGCTGGGTTTTGATAAGAAGCAGCCAGAATTTGTCCAGACATTTGAAGCTTACCTGCGAGCGCGAGTGACTTCGAAAAAGGCCGATCAAGCGCGTCAGTACTACCAGGAAAATCGCCAAGCATTGAAGCTGATTGCGGCCAAATATCAAGTAGACCCGCAATACCTTATTGCATTTTGGGGTCTCGAATCGCACTTCGGGGGCTATCAGGGTAAATACCCAGTGATTCGTTCACTGGCGACCTTGGCCTATGATCCTCGCAGAAGTCAATTTTTCACCCGTGAGTTACTGGCAGCGCTTAAAGTGCTGGACGAAGGCCATGTCCCTCTGGCGGATTTCCTGGGTGGTTGGGCCGGTGCTATGGGCCAAAATCAATTCATGCCTTCAAGTTTTTTGAATTTTGCTCAAGATTTTGATGGCGATGGAAAGAAAAACATTTGGGACAACCGACTAGATGTGTGGGCATCTATTGCTTACTACTTACAGCAAAATCGCTGGCGCGAAGGTGAATCCTGGGGCATGCAGGTTGATATTGCAGGCTCTGTAGACTTTGACAAGTTGATGCCGGAGACGGTGTCTGGTGGCTGTCGAGCGCAGCGTAGCCATACCCGCGAACTGTCTCTTGTCGAGTGGTCCGCGTTAGGTGTGACGCCCTTGGTTGTTAAGCCTGACGATGGTCGGAAATTTGCCATGATTAAACCTGAGGCGGGCGAAACCGTGGGTTATCTAGTGGGACCAAACTTCGGTAGCATCCTACGGTACAACTGCGCCAATAAGTATGCCGTATCTATCGGTTTATTCGCCGACATGATTGCCTCAGATCCTGAGTAGGCAGCAGTACAGAGGTTTGGTCTTGGCGGTTGTCAGACCGATAACATAAAGCTGGCGTCACACTCGGCTACGGTCTGCTCATTGTCTATCCGGATCATGAGGCCGCGCATCATGAAGAGTCGTCCGCGAGCTTTCAGGCAGTGACCTTCGAGTCTGACGGGCGTGCCGGTGGGCAATGAATCTTTGTAGCGCAAGTCGACCTTGGCGGTATAGGCGCGTTTACCTTGCAGAACGAGCCAGTTCGCCATGACATCATCCAGTACGCTGAAGATAATGCCGCCATGGGTGATGCCGGTATAACCGCAGTGTTGAGGCTGAGGCGTGAACTCGGCTCTGCAGATATTATTTTCAAGGCGAAATATCAGGTGCAAGCCGATGGGATTTTCTGGGCCACAGACGAAGCAGTGACTGGCGTTGTCCGGTTGTTCGGTCACAATAGGTTCCACGGTTCATTCAAGCGTAAACCCTACCAGCGGTTAGGACGACAGGCCCAGCAGTCGATGAAAAAACGGCCGATTCAGATGTTCCCAAAAAGACGTTTTGTACATTTGCGCAGGAATTTTGTCTTGGATTTTTTGGTGCAGGCTGGGTAGTTCAGACCAATGTGTGCCCTGACGATAGTGGTGGGCGGTGTGATAGCCAAGATTGCCGGTCATGACATTAAAGATCGGGTTGATGTTGTTATAGGATGCCAGAAAGTGATCCTCTGGTTCATCGAGTCCCGCATGATGTTCGTAAGTTGCCCACGCCGTGATCAGTAGACCGGTGATCATTGGTAGCACAAAGATCATCAAGGCTGCTAGGGGTCTGTACAGCAGCAGCGCGGTGACTAGCGCAATGACGGCGATGGTGTAGATTACGTGGGTTCGATAATGCTTGGGATGGGCCTTGCCAACCAGATAGCCGCGGTAGTAGGCAGTGCCAGCGACAATCAGCGTATATTCCCACATGCCCATCTCGGTGCCGTCTGCACGTTTCCAGCGACTCTGGTCAAGGTCTTGATCGAGATAGTTGTGGTGATGGCCGAGAACATGGTGCAGTAACCATAAGTTAGTGGTCACGCCCGTATGCAGTGCATAGGAAATTTCTAGTAATCGATTCCAGGGCGTCTCTTTAAACGTCCGGGTGTGCTGGTGGTGATGATTCCAGGCGCAAATGCAGCCCTTGGGAATCAGGGTTGCTAGGAAGTAAGCGCCAAATAGCCAAAGATTGTCGACCGTGAAATAGAGTATGAAATCTACCAGGGTCAACAGCAGGATAAGGATCACAGGGATACGATCAGCAGAGTTTCTAAGCACAGTTATATCTTTACTACCACAAGTTTACTACCACAAG
>DGOD01000332.1:8067-8211 GCA_002389265.1 Gammaproteobacteria bacterium UBA4475 | reverse complement strand
TTATTCGGCATTACCATACAGGTCATGTTGCTGCAGACAGTGCCGTTGATGACCGATGCCGGATACACACGATCAACAGCAGCATTGATGATTACGATCACCTCGGTACCGGCATTGCTATCCAAGCCATTCTGGGGCTGGCTG
>DGOD01000332.1:0-7971 GCA_002389265.1 Gammaproteobacteria bacterium UBA4475 | reverse complement strand
CTCTTTGTTTATCATTGTTTTTGCAGTTCAAGGTCAGTCGCTAGCCTGGATTTATTTCGGGTTCGTGGTCCTGGGGTTCGGCTGGGGCGGCATGATCCCTTTGCAGGAAGTGATCTGGGCAAATTTTTTTGGTCGCCGCTATTTAGGTTCAGTACGCAGCGCCGCACTGCCCTTCTCGATCTTGCTGACGGCGGGTGCGCCACTGGCAACGTCATACTATTTTGATATTATGGGCAACTATGACGGCGCCATCTTGATGGTGGGCTCGGCTAACCTGTTATCAGGGGTCATGCTGGCGCTGCTGAGAAAGCCAGCGCTTTGAGCGATGCGCTTTAAGCTATGCCCGTTAAGCTATGCCCGTTAAGCAATGCCCGTTAAGCAATGCTCGTTACGTAATAAGCACGGCATTATCGCCAGAAACTCCTACTCAACCGAGTTGAACCACCGCGATTCGATTGGCAGGCAGAGCCCCCCGGCCAATGCGTTTCAGAGAACCAATGGCGACAATCATCACCAGCACACACCCCAGCAACCAAAGTCCAGAAAACAACGGGTGCGCGCTAAAGCTACCCAGTTGGTAGACCGTGCTTGCGGTCACATAGGCAAGCCCCGTGCTCCAACAGAACACCAGCGCCATCCAACGCCAGCCCGCTTCTTTGGCGATAGCGCCCAGAACCGCAACGCAAGGCGCATACAATAAAATAAACACCAAATAAGAAAACGCCGCTAATTGGCTTCCAAATAGACTCGCCATATTCGTCAAGGTACTGGTGTTAACACCCTGAACTTCGGCCATCTTTGCCTGGTCGCCCAGATCGCCCATATCCAGTCCCAGGGGATCACCCAGGTGACCCAACAATTCGCTGGCGTTGGTCACGATAGACATGAATGCGGCCTGAACGGCCGCGTTGATATCCGGCGGCGCATTCAAGTCGATCATTTCCGAGCCGCTATACAACGCATCCAGCGTCCCGACGACGGCCTCTTTCGCAAACAGACCGGTGAACAGACCAACAGTGGCAGGCCAGTTATCCCGACTCAGACCGATGGGAACAAATAACGGGGTGATCGCCTTACCAACCACGGACAAGGCAGACTTGTCAGTATTAGCATGACCAAAGCTGCCATCAGTGCCGATGGAGTTGAGAAAGCTCAATGCGATGACCACCAGAACGATGGTCTTGCCGGCGCGGAACACGAAAGCCCGTAAGCGGAACCAGGTGGTTAGCAAAATATTACGTATCACCGGTAGATGGTAGGCCGGCATTTCTTGAAACGAGGGCGTCATCTCTGCAGCGAAGATTTGTTTGCGGAACACCCAACCCGTCAGTACCGCCATGCCAATACCCAGCAGATACAACAAAAAGACGATGTTCTGGCCATTATTCGGGAAAAAAGCGGCCGCGAATAACGCATAAACCGTCAGCCGCGCACCGCAAGACATGAAGGGCGCCATGGCGATCGTCAACAAACGATCACTGTCACGACCCAATGTGCGAGCCGCCATCACCGACGGGACATTACAGCCAAAGCCAACGATCAACGGCACAAACGCATTGCCAGGTAGGCCCAGCTTACTCATCAGACGATCAACCACAAAGGCAGCCCGTGACATATAGCCCGAATCCTCAAGTATCGACAGACACAGGAACAAAAACCCAATCACGGGAATGAAGGTCGCGACCAGCTGAATACCGCTGCCGAGCCCATCGGCGAGCAGAACCACCAACCATTCAGGAAAACCTGACCAGGTCAGCAGCCAACGGCTCGAATCCACAAACACCACCCCAAAAAGAATATCAAAGAAGTCGATAAACACGGCACCAAAACTGATGGCCACGGTAAACATCGCGTACATCATAAACAGGAAAAACGGGATACCCAGCCAGCGATTCAAGACCCATCGGTCGATCTGTTCCGTCAGCGAGTGCTCCACCGGCGTCATCAGCATCACCCCGTCTACCAGCCGCTTGGCCGTGTGGTAACGGCGAATCAGCTTATCACCCGTGGCTTCATCGGTATCGTGACTGACCTCTACCGAACGCTCAGTCTCGGGTTTTTTACCGGCGGTCAGGGATTCCTGCATATAGAATTTTAGGCCATCGACGCCAGTACCCCGAGAGGCAACAATCGGCACGACCATCACGCCTAATTTTTTGGACAAGGCGACAACATCAATCTCAACGCCATTCTGATGCGCGACATCCACCATATTCAAGGCAACGACAACATTTTGGCTGGCCTCCAACACCTGCTGGGTCAGCACCAGATTGCGCTCCAGATTCGTCGCGTCGATGATATTTATCACGAGATCGTAACTCTCCTGGCGGAGAAAATCCCTTGCGATTATTTCATCTAGGCCAAGGTAATCCTGCTCTAGCGAGTAGATACCCGGCAGGTCGACAATCTCAACGGACTGGTCGCCCAGCATCATTGTGCCAGACTTTTTCTCAACCGTGACGCCTGGCCAGTTTCCCACCTTCTGATGGGCTCCGGTGAGGTTATTAAACAGCGTGGTCTTGCCGCAATTAGGATTACCGATCAAGGCTATAGTGAAGAGACTCATCCCAGGGCCTCAACTTCGATTAATATCGCTTCTTGCTTACGAATGCTCAGCAGTGTCGAGCCGATTCGTATCTGTATCGGGTCGCCCGCTGGCGCAAAGCGCAGCACCTCGACCTTAACGCCAGGATAGAGGCCTAGCGCATAAAGCCGACTTTGGATCTCTGCAACACCTGCGGCCGCCTCAAGCACTAGACATTGGCTCGCTTGTTTCATTTCTGCCAGGTTCATTGAACGGTTGAACATCCACTTGGTATTAACGTGTATGAGAATTATTATCATTTGCAGGTAGAATGCAAGTGATTGTTTTATTTACGACTTATTCTCTCTTTTACGACCTGGCCAGAACGCCTGTCGTCAGAGCTCTAGTCAGAGCTCTAGTCAGAGTTCTGCACAAATATGGCCACCGTCAACCACCAGAGTCGAACCGGTCATATAACGGGAGGCATCAGATGCCAGCAACAGTATGGGACCATCAAGATCCGTGAACTCGCCATAGCGACGCATGGGAATACCTTTGCGAAAAGCATCGGAACCATCACCCTCAAGTAAGACGCGGCTAACGTCAGTAAGAATATAGCCCGGCGCCAGGGCATTTACTCGAATGCCATATTTAGCCGCTTCCAGCGCCATGACCTCCGTGACCTTGATCAGGGCTGCTTTGGACACCGCATAGGGAAATTGCCCCTTGATGGTTCGAAATGCCGTAATGGACGCAATATTCACGATGTTTCCCTCGGACTGCTGATTCGCCACCACATGCTCAGTGTAGTATTTCGAGAGTCGCCAGGCCGCCTTGAGATTCGTATCCATCACATAGTCCCAGTCATCTTCATCAATCATGGCATAAGTTTTGGCTCCAGATTCGACGCCGGCGTTATTGATGAGCACGTCAATAGGACCAAAGGCCGCTGCGGCATTGTCCAAAAAGGCTTGCGCACTGGCTGGATCGCGAACATCCAGCGCCAGCGCCAGCGCCTCACCTCCCGCCGTATTGAGCCGGTTTACCAGCGCGTCAAGTTTATCGACCCGCCTGGCACCCAGGACGACCTTGCCACCAGCAGAGGCGATCAATTCAGCGAAATGCGCACCAAAACCGGAAGAGGCACCAGTAATGACCACATGTTTACCCTGCATCGAGAACGTTTTGTCCAGCACGTAAAATCCTTATTCATAATCCTTGGGCTAATGGAAACATAAGCCCGTGCGCCATTGCAACAGTCGCAATTGGGCTGCGGTTAGTTCGGCACCAACCACTGCAACATCAGCACCCAGGGGACCCATTGGGTCGGATGCTGGGTACTTTGATCCTTAACAGCTACATCAAGACCCGACGATGCTTTATGATCTGTGTGTCCGTTACTCACCCATTGGCCACCCATGCTCCATTTCAAGTCTACGGACCTCGAGCAATCCCGACACCGGGATCTGGCGCGTATGAAACGTCTGGCAACCGGGCTCTTGCTCGCGGTCACTGCCATTTATATCGTCGCGCGCCTGTTCCGCGACTTCGCGCCCTGGGTCGGTTACGTGGAAGCCACCGCAGAAGCCGCCATGGTCGGCGCCCTGGCTGACTGGTTCGCCGTCACCGCCCTGTTTCGGCACCCCCTCGGACTGAAGATCCCGCACACGGCAATCATACCTAATCGTAAAAGTCAGATCGCCGAGCAATTCGGACGCTTCGTGCAGGAAAACTTTCTCTCGGAGCAGGTAATTTCTGACAAGATTCGAGCCATGAACCTGAGCCGGCAAGTGGCCGTGTGGATCGTTGCACCGAAAAATGCCGAGGCAGTGGCCGAACAACTCACCGCGGGGCTGGCCGGGGCGGTTCGGGTGATGAACGACGCTGATATCCAGCTGATGATCGAACAGAAGGTCGCCGACAAAATTCGGGATACTTCATTTGCGCCACTCATTGGCGAGTTGCTGACATTTCTAACCTCTGGCAGACGTCAACAGGAGGCCATGGATGCCGCGGTTCGAATCGCCCTGAATCTGTTAGAAGACAGTGACGAGCAACTGCGCGAAAAAGTCGGCACAGAAACACCCTGGTGGTTTCCCTCGAGTCTTGACAAGGCTGTGTATAAAAAACTGGTCCGCAGCCTGAGCAAAACGCTGTATGAAATGCAGATGGATATTTTTCATCCTATGCGCATCAAGCTGGTCAAGATGACAGATCAGTTTATGGAAGACCTGAAGCACTCACAGGACATTCGCAACAAGGAAGTGTCGATCAAAGAGGATCTACTCAACCAGCCAGCATTACGGGATTTTACCGGCACACTCTGGCAGGACATCAAACAAGCTTTACTACATCAAGGCGAACACCCCAACGCCGAGCTCAAGCAGACGATTCAGAAGTCGGTGATCAAATTTGGTGAGTCTATTCTCGAGGACCGAGCGCTGGCCAACAAGATCGATGGGTGGGCAGACACCAGTGCCCGCCACCTCATTCGAACCTATGGCCATGAAGTGGCCGACCTGATTTCTGGTACTATCGACAACTGGGATGCCACCGCCACTGCCGAACGGATTGAACTGCAGATCGGCCGCGACCTACAATTTATTCGCATCAATGGCACCGTTGTCGGCGGCTTAGCCGGCCTGACGATTCACCTTATTGCCGAACTCAGTAGCCTCGCCGACATTAGCTTGACTGACCTGTGGCCACTTTAAAACCTGAGTAGCGGGGCTGGTCTATGGCTATCTGATTCGCCACTGCGTGACGCAGATAATCATGCAATCGTTCATCATCAAGGTCCTGAGTACCATCCCGCAAATCCCGAGTCAGGCGCCAGCGCAGCGCCTCCAGATCATCCACATCAGACACCGCCGAGCCATACAAGAGCCTTAACTTCTCCAACTCCAATGCCCGTGCCGGACCACCCAGTTGACTTTCACGAAGCACAATATCCAGCGCATTACCCGCAACCCGAGCGAGAAAATTAACCCGACCTGTGGTGCTCTCCATCACATCGGCGCGCAAAAAGTCACGCACCGCTGTCAGTAACTCGTCAGCCCGAGGCATATCCAGCGTTTGCGCTGCCTGCTCCGGTTGTACTGGCGTCACAATCCCGGGGATCACCAGATTCACACAATCGATCTGACACTCTGACGAACGCCGACCAATACTCGGTCGCTCCACGGTCTTATCGGGCCCGGTACGGTAATGCTCGGCCATTCCCAGGCAACCAACAGCCCACCAAAAAGAACCAAAGACTTCCCAGAACTTCACCTGCTCAATATCAACCGGCTGACCCGAGACTTCCTCATAACCACGAAACAGATCTGCATACTCGCCAAACCCGCCCACTGGATGAGCACCACCAAACCGCCAGGAGTTGACACAAATCCAGCCCAAATCGCGCATGGGATCACCGATATGGGCAATTTCCCAGTCGAGCACAGCAACTACTTTTGTTTCGTCAACCAGGAAATTACCATTTCGGAAATCGTTGTGAACCAGGCGCATCTGCGGGGCTACCGGCAGATGCTCCATCAGCCATCGAGCCGTGAAATCAATCATCGGCTGCGGCGTCTCCAGCAAACGGTAGCGCTCCCAACTCTGCTCAACAAATTCTTTCGGGGTGATTTCAAACAAGCGACTTCTTAACCCGGTGGCATCCAGGTCAATCTGATGAATCTTTGCCATTAACTTGCCGCACTCATAGGCGAGTCGAGGCCGCAGCTGCTCATAGGCGGGCGCGCGAACGATCCGCGCACCCAGGGCTTCACCTTCAAGCCACTCCATGATGAAGCCCTCGCCCAGATCATCTTCCTCTTGTAACACATAATAGACTTGTGGTTCTGGCACACCCACGGCGCGGGCACTGCGCATCAACAACGCCTCAACATCCAGGCCCGGATGGCCTGGCACGGGCTCTACCTTGACACCACCCGGGGCACGACGCATCGCCAACAACTGTTCACCCATCGGCGTCTCGATCGCTATGCGGTAGGTTTCCTGACTCGCACCACCGGACAATCGATCGACTCGCAGCAGTTGTTGAAAATCAGGGATATTGCGGACCAATATCCCTTCAAGAGTTGCCTCGAACCCCGTCTTGATTGCATCCATGCTTACCCTACCTTTACACCCTTTGGCGCCTTCTGATTCATATAACCAAACATGTAACCAGCGATTCTGCGCATTTGAATTTCTTCTGCGCCTTCAGTGATTCGGTAGCGACGATGATGGCGATAAATATGTTCGAAGGGCTTATGCCGAGAATAGCCCAAACCGCCATGAACCTGCATCGCCCGATCAGCCGCGTCACAACACAATCGATTCGCTATGTAATTACACATAGACACCTTGTCAGAGACCATGAAATTACCGTACTTGTCCATCTGCCAGGCAGTCTTGTGGATCAGCGCCCGAAGCATCTCGCACTGCGCTTGGAGCTCGACCAACGGAAACTGAATGCCTTGATTACTGGATAATGGCTTACCGAATGGCTTGCGCTTCATCGCGTAGGCCACAGACTCATTGATGCAATACTGAGCAGCACCGAGGCTGGAGGCCGCCTGGCGAATCCGGTTCTCGTTGAAGAAATGTTGCACCACCTGCAAGCCGCGGCCCTCGCCACCAAATATCGCAGAGTCGTCCACATGCACGTCAGTAATGGAGACTCGGCCGTGGTCTGTGGGCATGTTAAAGGTCCAGAGCATCTCTTCAACTTTCATACCTTCGGCTTTCATGGGTACCAGAAAAGCCGTGATGCCTTCGCCATCGCCTGGCTTGCCACTGGTACGCGCCATGATCATGTCGTATTGAGCCTTGTGGATACCAGTATTCCAGGTCTTTTCGCCATTGATTCGCCAGCCGTCACCATCCCGTACGGCGTTCGTTTCCATGTGAGTCGCGTCAGAGCCATGATCCGGCTCGGTGATTCCAAAGGCAAAGCCCCGCTTACCTTCCAGCAACAAGGGAACCCATTCCGCCTGTTGACTCGGCGTGCCATAGGCCAGCATGAGTAGCAAACCAACGTTGTTACCAACAATGGAGTGCTCGTTCTGCAGATCATTATGCAAACCCAGCCCCATCGCTGCGAAGTGCTCGCGAATCACCGCCATACCCAGATTGGTGCCGTTCTGGCCACCATATTGCTTGTCTATCGGGTAGCGGTAGTGACCCGCCTTATCCGCTCGTTGCCGGGCTTCGCGCAGCAATGATTCCCATTCTTCATTCGGCAGTCCGCCTCGTTCCCAATCAGTTCGCGCGTCTTCGCGACGATGATCGAAGAATCGAATATTGTCGTTCTCCTGCTCCAGGGGCTTAATCTCATCAAGAATAAATTGATCGAGTACTTTCAAATAATCCTGTAAATCTTCTGGTATGTCGAAGTCCATGGAACACATCCTCTTTTTAGTTATGAATTCTTGGGTTGAAAATACTGCTGCCAGGCA
>DGOD01000373.1:667-3043 GCA_002389265.1 Gammaproteobacteria bacterium UBA4475 | reverse complement strand
ATCATTTTGTAAGGCTTCATTCATATCGTATGTGGCTGTGAAGGTACGGTACAACTCTCCCCGATCAGTCCAGCGCTGATGCTCTAACGCCACTTTAGCCGAGCTAGTGGATTCGCTATTTTCCGTATCTCCAGTGTCGTCTAGCTGGCGGGTCACGCTCTCTAACACCCAGGCCGATGCAGACGTCTTAGATGCTTTATCCTCATAGGCTATATCCACCTGAATGCGATTGCTGCGTAATTCAGGTTCTAACTGGAAATTGGCGTTGATGCTGTAGCTCAGCCGGTCGGAAAACGTTTCCTCAATCGGTCGAATTTGGGTCACTGCCATGAGTTCTATAGTGTCGAGCTTATCGATGCTTTTAAACGTCATTGCTCCGTTCGTGTCTGTTTCGCCAATAGAGCCAAATAGTCGCTCACTGCTTGCGAGCAATAGTTCAAAGCTGTAGTCCGAGGTGACCTGGGCAACGTTGCGCCATTCTATATTAATGGTGTCTGCATACTCTGTGTTTAGGCGCAGGATGCCGCTGTTGAGCCCCTTAATTTCCCCCGTAATACGGTCGCCGTTATAAAGCATAACGACGTCGGTCTTAGGGTGTGCAATCGCGAGTGATGCGTTAAAAATGAGTAAACACATGGCGATGAGTGGGCGCATGATTAACTCCTTCCTCTATTCGATGAGATTGGCGAGGCACATGGCAGACTGCGTGGAGGGCTCGCGTTCAGCATGGTGCCATGATAACTCTTTTTATGCAGTGGCCGTGATGTGTTCGGCTGCAGGGGGCGGCTACGACAACGCCGAGACGACTGATTACATCATGATATGAGCCCGCGCTGGTATTGGTTAGAGTTCCGTGGCAAGCTTTAAACGACCTTAGGAGCAAGAAGCCTCGACATGCGCAAAGTAATAATCGCAGCGGCATTCGTTGCCACGCCTGTATTACAGACATCAGCAGAACCCACTCACAGCTACCTCACCAACAAAAATCATCTCTATGTAGGTACATTTTCGCAAACCATGGATGCGAACATTCTGGCTCAGCGGGATGGTTTTGATCCTGTCTCTGTTGGCATCGAGGATGTGGGTATTGGCGAAGAATACACCAGCGGGCTACTTGAATACAGCCACCGCTTTAACAGCAAGTGGGGTGTCAACTTCGGTGCCTATGAGTTTGCTAACAGTCGACGATCTGTTTCAAGACGAGATTTCAATTACGACGGCGTCGATTTTGAGGCGGGTGTAGGCATCAATTCGGAGTTAACCATCCGAACCTATATTCTTGATGCCATGTATTCGGTATACGATTCCGATTCTACTGAGATCGAGATCGGCGCTGGTCTGCATATGCTTGATAATGAAGCATCGATTCAGCTTGTCGCAGGTCTAGATGGTGAGGTGATCGGTGCGACGCAACAGGCAAAGAGTTCTGTGCTGGCGCCCTTGCCTAATCTTCGCGCATCAGCATTTCACGCATTTAATGATGATTGGTCTGTGCATGCCACGATGGGCTGGCTGTCGGCCAATATCGATAACATCGATGGCGATTTTTTATATTTCAATGTTCGCGGACAGTATCAGCTGAGTGATCGTTGGGGTTTATCCCTGGGCTACAAGTTTGTTGAGGTAGATGTTCTAGAGACGATAGATAATGGCGTAAACGGCTTTGATTTATCCTTTGAGGGCGTCTCCGCTGCAGTGAGTTACAACTTCTAGGTTATTTCCACCCGCGTCCCTATCGATAATGACGCCGCCCATGAGGGCAGAGGCCCAGGCCCGGCACTCGAGCCTTCTCTCTGGTGCAATCGGCCCGCAGTGCGGGCTGGTAGGTGGTCAGATAAAAGTGCGGCGTATGCCGAAGTATGCATTAGGATTCTGGCCAGCCTTCAAAATTGTCAAGCGCCTCGCGGAGACTGAAGGCCCAGTAAGTGGCTACACGGCGTACTTCTGACGCGTTTTGAACATTATTGGATTGTTGAAGGTTCATTCCTGCCGGTTCGGCAGCGCGACGATCGACTATCCGCGCAAGTATGGCATCGCTCTCTCCATCGTGAAGTTCAGCGACAAGTGTTGCCTCGCCCAATCGACGCAAATAAACATTGCCGCGACCGGGCCGATCATCAGGGGGTGCGTAAGAGACCACATCGAGTACGCCAGCACGAACAATCAACACATCAGGACCGGGTTCGGTGACCAGCGTGTATTTAGTGCTCTTGCCCATTTCTTGCACAAAAGCGGTAGTCAGCGCTTGTTGGAAACGCTGTTTGCCTTGTTCGCTAATCTGGTAATGGGTGTCTGTGCTAACCGAGGGCCTAGATCGGCTGGTCTTCTCGCCCCCTGGCCGGTATTCAATATCGACGCCATCAAAGAGAATTTTCG
>DGOD01000373.1:351-636 GCA_002389265.1 Gammaproteobacteria bacterium UBA4475 | reverse complement strand
GTAGCCAGAGAGGTCTAAGTCAGTGCGAGCCCAGGCTTTGCCCACTCGAGGGTCAATGATTTCGTTGAGCCCATCGAAAGTGACGTCGGCATCGGCAGCAGTATTGATGCTGGGTGCCCCGGTGGTACAGCCAACCATCGCCATGAGTGAGAAGGCATAAAATAGCGCCATAGATTTGTTAACGTGTGTGCTCATAATTAGATTGCCGCCAAATTTTTGAGTTAGTCGATAGATAGTGTACTGCAATGGCTGGTATCGCGGAACTGGACTTCCCAGGGTTTACTA
>DGOD01000373.1:0-247 GCA_002389265.1 Gammaproteobacteria bacterium UBA4475 | reverse complement strand
GATTGTAGAACATCTCAATAAAATGATCACCACTGGCGGGATAATCCAGCACTAGCACGTTTGAGACACTAAGATCGCATGGCCTTAGAGCTTGCGAAATTGCGTTTAACAAGCGCTTGATATCGTTAGTAATAATGCCGCGATATCTTGCCCTATAAACGCACCAGTATTCTCGGCTAGGGCAAGGCGCGCGCCGCCAACTTGACAGGGGCCAGCCTCACCACGAGGCTTTCAATACAGGTGTAGT
>DGOD01000079.1 GCA_002389265.1 Gammaproteobacteria bacterium UBA4475 | reverse complement strand
ATATCGTGTTGAATTTTTTTACAGGCATACTGGCGCCGGCCAACGCCATTCTTGCGCCATCAATGGCCGCCGACGTCATTGACCAAGACACGCTGGAGAGCGGCGAACAACGAGGCGCTCTGTTTATGGCCCTGTGGGGTATGGCAGATAAATTTGCTATTGCTGCAGCCGCCGGTATCACCTTGCCATTAGTCCAGTATCTGGGTTTTGATCCTTTGATTCAGAATGATCCGAATAGCCTCAAGGTGCTGCAATACTCTTTTTGCTTCGTCCCGATTTGTTTCTTCATTCTGTCCGTCGGCTTTCTCTGGAACTATCCCTTAACCCGAGAACGCCACGGCGAACTCAGAGACGCGCTCACCCGTAAAAATTTGGTAGCGGAAAATATGGATTCACCCTGAGCCCAAGGGCTTCGCGATGAATTTCATGCTATAAAGAGCGGCGAGAAATTCATGAGTAGCGAGTCTATGGCGCACAAGCATTGGGAAAATCCAGAATCCATTGGTTATGGCAGATTACCCGCCAGAGCGAACATGCCCGCCAGCCGCGACCGCAGCTTATCACTGAACGGTAGCTGGCAATTTCTTCGACTCAAGCATCCGGACGACGCGCCCGAGCAATGGATGACAACGACATTCGATGCGACATCCGATAACTGGCAGCCTATGCCAGTACCCTCCTTATGGACCCGCCCCTTAACGACTCGAGATGATGGCTCAGCCATAACCCCGGACTTGCCTATCTATACCAATGTACAAATGCCTTTCAAGCAAGAGCCACCTTTGGTGCCACAGGAAAATCCCACAGGCCTGTATCGTCGTCAATTCAAGCTACCCAAGAACTGGCAGGGTAAGCGAGTGGTGATTTATCTGGGCGGCGTCGAAAACAGCTTTTATCTGCACGTCAACGGTCAGGAAGTCGGATTCGCCAAGGACTGCCGATTGCCCAGCGAGTTTGATGTGACGGATTATTTGGTCCGTGGCACCAACACCATCGCGTTGATGGTCATGCGCTGGAGCGATACCAGCTATATCGAGGATCAAGACCAATGGTGGCAAGCTGGCATTCATCGTGATGTAGAACTCTACTGTACGGAGCACAACCATATTCGCGATGTGTTCTTGAAACCCACTTATGATGTTGCGAGCGCTACCGGGCAACTCAAGATTGAGGCTCGCATCGGCGGAACCGGTCGCAGCCAACTGGGACACATGATTCGAGTCAGGGTCAATCGACCCAACGGCAAACCTG
Source organism: Gammaproteobacteria bacterium UBA4475 (assembly GCA_002389265.1). Lineage (GTDB taxonomy): Bacteria > Pseudomonadota > Gammaproteobacteria > Pseudomonadales > Azotimanducaceae > UBA4582. The sequence continues at coordinate 7,337 of DGOD01000079.1, read as the reverse complement.
CCTTCAAAACGGCAATCACCGGTCTGATCGATAAATCTAACTACCAAATGGTGACGGGCAAAGGACCCATCATTCATCTAACGAAATCACTGGGCCGGGTTCAGGCCTGGTCCGCTGAGACACCAAGCTTATATACAGTCACTGTCGACTTGCTGAATCCGGCTGGACAGTGCCTTGAAACAGCATGCTTCAAGATCGGCTTCAGGCATATTGAAATCAAGGATCGTGAACTGCTAATCAACGGCCAGGCCGTGCTCATTCGCGGCGTCAATCGGCACGATCACTGCGATGTTACTGGCAAGGTTATGACCGAAGCCCATTGGCGCCAAGACATAGAAACCATGAAGCGCCATAATATCAATGCCGTGCGTACCAGCCATTACCCCAATGATTCGCGATTTTATGAGCTGTGTGACGAATACGGATTATATGTGGTGGATGAAGCTAACCTGGAATCACATCACCACTATGCGCAGCTCGGCACAGACCCTTTCTGGGCCAATGCGTTCCTCAATCGTGTCACTCGAATGGTCGAGCGGGACAAGAATCACCCTAGCATTATCGTCTGGAGCATGGGTAACGAAACTGGCTTCGGCGCCAATCATGCGGCCATGGCAGCCTGGGTTCGTGAATATGACCCTACCCGTCCTATCCACAACGAGAATGCTATTTGTGAGCAAGGTATTCGCTCCATGTGGAACGAGAATGCCCATGGCACAGATCTGATCTGCCCTATGTACCCGTCTGTTGCTGACATTATCGCGCACGCCGAGTCATCCCAAGACCGGCGGCCTTTAATCATGTGCGAGTATGCACACGCCATGGGCAACAGCGGCGGCAATCTGAAAGAATACTGGGACGCGATTGAGACCCACCATGGGCTGCAAGGGGGCTTTATCTGGGAATGGCTAGACCACGGTCTCAGGGAAACCGCCAATGGTATTCCCTATTGGGCCTATGGCGGTGATTTCGGTGAAAGTCGTCATGACTTGAATTTCGTCTGCGATGGCCTCTGCTGGCCAGACCGCACCCCACATTCCTCGTTACTAGAATACAAACGGGTCATCCAGCCGGTAGATGTCAGTCAGAGAGATCCGCAAACGTTTCGAGTCAGCAATAAAAACTATTTCACTGACCTGTCAATTTACCGAATCTCTTGGCAACTTCTGCTCAATGGCCTACCCATCCAAAGTCGACCAGTGGCTGTGCTGAAAACCGGCGCGCAAAGTTATACCGACTTGCATATCAAGTTAGACAAGCCAACATTGAGCGCCGGGGACGAACTGAGCATTATCTTCACGACGCAACTGGCTGCCGATACAGCCTGGGCGCCACAAGGTCACGAAGTCGCGGTAAGCCAGATACAGCTCGGTCAAAGAAAACCGAAGCGTCCGCGCTTACTGCCAGAGACAACGATCAAAAGACAGGGCGAGCAGCAAACCGTGACGCTGGGCGACCATCAATGGGTCTTCGACGCCAGTGGCTTAATCTCGTGGCAACAAAACGCCTCGGTCATGCTGCTCGAAGGCCCTCGGTTGAATATCTGGCGTGCACCGCTGGATAACGATGGCATTAAAGGCTGGGCCGGACAGGATAACAAGGCACTCGGCCGTTGGCTGAAGGCGGGCCTTGATCGACCACTCATCTCCCACAAACCCATTAAGGTGTCCAAGGTCGATGGGGCTATGACGCTGGTCTGTGAGCAGACCGCGACGATGCCCGGCGGCAAGATCAAGTTCCGGACTCAGTACCAGTTCGGGCAGGATCAAACCTTGCTCGTCAGCCATGAATTTGAAATCGCCAAGTCCTTACCAGATTTGCCTAGAATCGGCGTTCGTCTGGTACTGCCTACGGAATTTGAGGTATTTTCCTGGTTCGGTCGGGGTCCACACGAAACCTATAACGACAGACAAACCTCAGGGACTATCGCGCAGCATAGCAGCACCGTCAGCGACCAATACGTGCCGTATATCCTTCCACAAGATCACGGCAACCTGACTGACATTCGCTGGCTTCAGGTCGGCAAGGTTAACGGCCAGGCGTTCAAGGTTCGCGCCATGACAACCATGGAGGCGAGTGCTAGTCATTACCCCCATGAAATACTGACCCCGGCTTACCATACCTACGAGGTCTTGCCCCAAGCCCCGACGTGGGTATGCCTTGACGCCATGCAACGGGGGGTTGGTGGCGCCAGCTGCGGACCGGACACCTTGGAGGAATATCGAGTGAAACCCGGTAGTTACTCGCTAGCGTACTGTCTATCCGTCAGTGACGAACCTGATAGCGATCTGTCCGTCAAACATGCGGCACCGAAATGAAACGGCATTTTGTCTGGGATCTGCCCACCAGAGTCTTCCACTGGACGCTGGTGGTTCTGGTTGGCGTGTCGTTTACGACGGGCTTGATGGGCGGCTTCAATATCATGGATTACCATACGCTCAGCGGCTACGGCATTCTGAGCCTGGTTATTTTTCGAATCCTGTGGGGCGTGATCGGCAACTACCACGCCCGCTTCACGTCCTTCGTTAAGGGACCCAGGACAACCATCGACTATGCCAAGCAACTGCTGGCAAACCACCAACAACCATCGACCGGGCATAACCCGCTGGGCGCTCTCAGCATTTTGACCATGCTGGCGGTCTTGTTGATTCAAGCGGGCTCTGGCTTGTTCGCTAATGACGACATTCTGCTGGAAGGTCCACTGGTTCATCTGGTGTCCGATCGTACCAGCGGCCAGCTCACCAGCATTCATGAAACCGTCCCTTGGATTATTGCCGGGCTGGTGATTTTGCACCTCAGTGCGCTGGCCTATCATGTCATTGTTCGCGGTGAAAACCTGCTATTACCCATGCTGACGGGCTGGCGCTACTCGGCGAGCAGCAATAACAAAGCCAGCAATCCGTGGTTTCGCGGATTACTGGCTTTCGGCGTAGTCGCACTGGGTGTCTATGCCCTGGTGAACTACGTTTAGCGCTTCTGCCTCAGGCCAAGTCCGTCAGCCTTGAGCTGCTGGCCGATTTAGTCGTCACTCTTATAATCGTCATGGCAGCCTTTACAGGACTTGCCAAGCGCCTGAATCGCTGGCCCAACCTGGCCCATATCCTGGCTCGCCACCGCATCGGCCATACCCGCTGCAGCGTTCACATAACGATCCATCGCGGCTTTGAATTCGGCAGGTTCATCCCAGATAGCGGCCAGCGCAGCCGTCTTACCTTCGCCACTACCAGCGGGAAATATTTGTGGTGCCAGCAACGACACATCTCGCATGCTATTGGCGTGGTAGGCAAGATCTGCCATATGAACCTGGCCTTTAAGGATGGTGCTCATGGCTTTCATATGGCCACCCACCACTTTCATCACGGCTTCGCGATAAGCGATGTCCGCATCGGCATCGGCCCACGCTAGGGGGGGCGAAATCAGGGCTGCCATCAATAGCATTATTTTGCGCATAAACACTCCGAGTGGGTTATTGGGTTATACAACCTGTCTCCGCACCATACCACTGTCACCGGTGTTTGCCGAGTCCCTCCCATCACGTTGACCCACTACCAGACGCAACACCTATCTGCCAGATGCAGACCTTGATTGACGTCCGACCTGGGCCTGCGTATCGTGACAACCTGAACCTAGCTGAGTCTTATCATGGCCACCAAAAAAAGTTACCCCTTCGAGCAATCTCTGGTCAAGCTGGAGAATCTGGTGGAAAAGATGGAAGCCGGCGAACTCACGCTGGAAGATTCTCTGACAACCTTTGAAGAGGGTATTCGTCTAACCCGCGAGTGCCAGCAGGCCTTGAGCCAGGCAGAGCAGAAGGTCAAGATTTTGATCGAGCAGAACGGCCAGGTCACCAGCCAGGACTTCGACACGGGGCCAGTAGGCGATGCCTGAACTGCTGAACATCTATCAGCAGCGCATCCACGAGCAACTCGACGCCTATCTACAAGATGATCAAGTCCCGGCGTCCTTACTGGCCGCCATGCGTTATGCTGTTTTCAACGGCGGCAAGCGAATTCGTCCCAGCCTGATCTATATGACGTCACTGATCCTTGGCGCAAGCCTCGAGAAAGCCGATAAAACTGCCTGCGCCATCGAGATGATTCATTGTTATTCGCTGATTCACGACGATCTACCCTGTATGGATGATGATGATTTGCGCCGCGGCCAACCTACGGTCCACATTCAATTCGACGAGGCAACTGCCATTCTTGCAGGCGACGCGCTGCAGGCCTACGCCTTCGAACTGATCGCCGGTGACGTCGCACTGTCCCACACTACGCGGCTCGACCTCATCGGCCTTCTAGCCAAGGCCGCGGGCCCAGCTGGCATGGTCGGAGGTCAGGCGCTGGATCTGGCGGCGGAATCCAAACGAATTTCTCATCTTGAGCTGGAGACTATGCACCGCCGCAAGACGGGCGATCTGATTTCCGCCTGCCTGGCAGCCGGCGCTCGAATCGGCGGAGCCGACCCGGCTACCGAGCAAGCGCTAATCGACTATGGCTACGCATTGGGACTGGCGTTTCAGGTTCGCGATGATATTCTCGATCACACGGGCGATACGCTAGTGCTCGGCAAGCCCAGCGGCTCGGATCAGGACAATGCCAAATCCACCTTTATCTCGACCCACGGCTTATCTGCGGCCAGCGCCCAGCTCGACGCACTGCATCAGACGGCGATAGAGGCCCTCATACCGCTGGGCAAGACCGCCACGCCATTGATCGCGCTCGCAGACTTTATCGCTCGTCGAGATCATTAGGCGCCAGCGCCGAGAACCTTGGCAGCATCAAAGCTGCCGTTCACTAACATCCTGACGACCGCAAGATCGCCTTTGCAGCCCAAATTTCATGGGAGGCTTGAACATTTTAAGGTAGAATCGCCAGCTTATGTTTACTGAAATTCCACTAGTTCGACCCTTAACCCCACTGCTGGACAGCATTGTTGAACCAGCCGCCTTGCGTTGCCTGGAAAAGCACCAGCTGCCGCAGGTTGCCGAGGAATTGCGACATTACTTGCTCTACACGGTCGGTCAAACCGGCGGTCATTTCGGTGCCGGGCTCGGCGTTGTTGAGCTCACTATCGCTCTGCACTATGTGTTTGATACACCACAGGATCAACTGGTTTGGGATGTCGGGCACCAGACCTACCCCCACAAAATTCTCACTGGCCGCCGTGAGCGCATGGGGAGTCTGCGGCAACGTGACGGCATCGCACCCTTTCCCTCTCGAGACGAAAGCCCATTCGATACCTTTGGCGTAGGTCACTCTTCCACATCCATCAGCGCCGCGCTGGGCATGGCCATTGCTGCGCGCATGGACCAACGGGCACAACGCACCGTTGCCGTGATCGGCGACGGTGCCATCACGGCGGGCATGGCATTCGAGGCGCTGAATCATGCGGCCGACACCAAAGCCGATATGTTGGTGGTTCTGAATGACAATGCCATGTCAATTTCCAAAAATGTGGGTGGCCTTGCCAAATATTTCGCGCGCATTCTGAGCAGCCGCCTGTACCTGTCAATGCGCGCCGGCAGTAAAAGGTTGCTCAGCCGAATTCCCCATGCCTGGGAGCTGGCGAAGCGAACCGAAGAACATATGAAAGGAATGGTCGTGCCCGGCACCCTGTTTGATGAGCTAGGACTGAACTATATGGGCCCCATCGACGGCCACGATCTTGAGACGCTGGTGACCACCCTGGAGAACATTCGAGACCTCAAGGGTCCACATTTCCTGCATGTCATCACCCAAAAGGGCAAGGGCTACGGTCCAGCCGAAGCGTCGCCGGTTGGCACCCACTCCTTGACGAAAATTGAGCCCACCCAACAGAACGATAAAAAGGTCCCCAAGGCGCCAAGCTATTCCAATATATTTGGTCGCTGGCTGGTGGATATGGCAGACCAGGAACCACGCCTAGTGGGTATTACCCCGGCGATGCGCGAAGGCTCTGACATGATCGCTTTCTCCGAGAAACATCCCGATCGTTACTTCGATGTGGCGATTGCTGAGCAGCATGCGGTCACCCTCGCAGCAGGTTTTGCCTGCCAGGGGGCCATGCCCGTGGTCGCGATTTATTCGACATTTTTGCAACGAGCCTATGATCAGCTGATTCATGATGTGGCAATCCAGAATTTGAATGTTTTATTTGCGATCGACCGGGCCTGCCTGCTGGAGGACGGTCCCACTCATTCTGGCGCCTTCGATTTGTCATTTTTACGCTGCGTACCGAATCTCTTGATCATGGCTCCTAGCGACGAAAATGAACTGCGGCAGATGCTTTATACCGGCTTTATGCATCCAGGGCCTGCAGCAGTTCGCTACCCTCGGGGCACTGGCCCTGGCGTCGAAATCGTGGCACAAATGACGCAACTGGCAATCGGCAAGGCGCGACTAAGCCGAGAGGGCCAACAGGTGGCCATACTGGCGTTCGGTTCAATGCTCGCGCCAGCCCTTGAGGCGGGAGAATGGCTCAATGCAACGGTAGTCGATATGCGGTTCGTCAAGCCTTTGGATGAAGCCATGCTGCGCGACTTGTCACTGAGCCATAGCATATTGGTTACGGTGGAGGAAAATACCTTGGCTGGTGGCGCGGGCTCAGCGGTGAATGAGTTCATCGCAGTATCGAATTTGCCCGTTTCGACCCTGAACCTGGGCATTCCCGACCGATTTGTTGCCCAGGACAAGCCTGCTCAAATGTTAGCTGACTGCGGCCTGAACGCGGCGGGTATCCACACCGCCATCACGGCACGGCTGGCCGCCTTGGCAACGACCGAATCACTTCAAGCTTTGCGCCCCTGACAGAAAGACTGCGCAGGCCCACCATACACAAGGGGGAACGCCAGTGAGCAATCTAAACACCATCGAGCTAAAAGCTTTTATTCCAGCCAAAAATTTTGAACTGTCGAAACAGTTCTATATAGATTTTGGTTTTGTGAAAGCCTCAGACGAAGAGGATGTCGCCTACTTTCATGCGGGCAATTGCAGCTTTTTGCTGCAGAATTTCTATACCCCGGCCTTAGCTGAAAATTTAATGATGCACCTGTTAGTTGAAGACATTCATGGGTGGTACCAGCAGGTCATCGATGCAGAGCTGAGCTCAAAATACGGCGTCAAGGTCACAGCAATTGTTGAGCAACCCTGGCGCATGTTGGACTTTGTGGTGACTGATCCCAGCGGGATTCTCTGGCGCATCGGCCAGAATATCTGATCGGTAAGCGCCACTCGTCGCAGCCGCGCGCTCTGGTTTGCGCCTGCGACTGATCACTGCAATTCAGCAAATCCTGGTGGCGACGATCGATGTTTGGTGGCCTGTTCCCTGTTCCCTGTTCATAGGCAGAGGCAGAGGCA
>DGOD01000043.1 GCA_002389265.1 Gammaproteobacteria bacterium UBA4475 | reverse complement strand
GGTATTAGATAAAGAGCCCTCAGCTGCTTTTAATGAGGAGCCCTCAGCGGTTTTTAATAAAGAGCCCTCAGCTAGGCTCGTGGCTGCAGTGGCCAATAGCCAGGCTGCGCTAAGAACGGATATTTTAGTCGGGCTTGAGCACCGCATTGGCTTATCTCGTCAGACGGGAGCCTGCAGGATGATTGGAGCCATGGACCTGGCTATGACAATTGCTGCAACCTCTGGCGAGCAGGTTGCTGTTGCCGCCGTCGAGGGCGGCGCCATCGGCAAGTTGACTGGGATGACCGCTGCTCATATGGCATTGCTGGCAGAGGAAAGGTGTGCGGGCCACAAGCATCGACTCGATGGTGGAGCCGTGAGGCTGATGACACAGGCCGCAGTCCTCTGTGACGGGATCGTGTTCAAATAGAAAGGGTCCTCGAGTCTCTGGGTGGCACTGAGTACAGGTGTCAGTAGGATTGGCAGTTTTTAGCCCGTGGTCGCCCACACTGCCATGAGGGTCGTGGCAGTCGCTGCAAATTACTTGGCCTTCGGCTACAGGATGGCGGGATGGGTAGTTCAGTAAGGCCTTGATGTCTTGATGACAATCCGTGCAGGTCTCGGCTTGAGTCGAGCGCGCCATGACGGCGTCCTGTTGGGTGTGTAATTGGTGACAATCCGTACACTGCACCTCGGCCAGGCTATGCGCACCGAAGGACCAATGCAGGCGTTGCGTGTCATTATGGCAGCCGAGGCAAGCTTGGTTTTGACGTTCGGCCGCGGATGGTTCGCCGCTGTTGTTAGGATTAGGATTAGGATTAGGGCTAGGATTAAGATTAGAGTTCGAATGCGAGTCAGCATGGGCGCCTGAAAAAGTCTGTGTCGGCGCTTGCATCGGGTTTTTCAGATGTTCGGCGCTGGCTCCGTGGCACTGTTGGCAGGTCACCTGATGGGAGTTGTGCTTAAAGCCGAGGTTTACTTTCTGGTCGGGATGGCAGGCGCTACAGCTCATTGCTGCCGCTTCGCTGCCGAGGGATAACGCCAGCAAGACTCCGCCGCACAAAATCCAACAGAACATCCAGGAGAGTATCCAGGAGAGCATCCAATGCAACAGGGTTATGCGAGAGCGCGGTAAATCAGTGGCTATACAGATAGTGACCACCTTGGTTCAAGCAAGATGAATTAGGCGATCATTATTAGAAAATGCCTGCAATGATGCCTTGATATGCATCATCTTCTCTGGCGTCAGACTGGTGGGTTAGGCGTTGCATTTGCCTTGTGGAAGGCCCTGGTATGCCACCAGTTGGCTTATTGACTCAGGGCTGGGATGTCGTGGAAATACGCCAGTGCTTCCGGGTTGGCGAGGGCATCGGTGTTAGTCACTGGCTGACCATGAATGATGTTACGTACTGCCAGTTCGACAATTTTGCCAGAGATGGTTCGTGGAATGTCGGTGACCTGGATGATTTTTTCCGGCACATGCCGAGGCGTGGCGTTCGTGCGGATGATAGCTCTAATTTGTTGTTCCAAGGTTACATCGAGTATCAGGCCGTCTCGCAGCACGACAAACAGGATGACTCGAACGTCATGTTGCCAGCTTTGACCCACACAGATAGCGTCGACGACAGCTGTGACCTTTTCCACCTGACGATAAATTTCAGCGGTGCCGATGCGAACGCCGCCAGGATTGAGCACGGCATCAGACCGACCATGAATGATGATACCGTTGTGCTCCGTGATTTCCGCATAATCACCTTGGGCCCAAATGCCTGCAAATCGTTCGAAGTAGGCCGCCTGATATTTTTCTCCATGCGGGTCTTGCCAGAAACCCGTTGGCATAGCGGGGAAGGGCTGCCTGCACACCAATTCACCTTTTTCGCCGAGAATAGATGCGCCATGATCATCGACAACATCCACGTCCATACCTAGACCAGCGCATTGGAGTTCGCCAGCGTAGACCGGCAGGCAAACATTGCCGAGGGCAAAACAGGAAATAATGTCCGTGCCGCCGGAGATGGAAGCCAGGCAAACGTCGGCCTTTATGTCCCGATACACATAACGAAAGCTTTCGGCTGACAAGGGTGAGCCAGTAGACAGAACCGTTTTCAGTTTGGATAGCGCGTAGTTGTCTGCGGGACGGATGTTGAGTTTTTCCAGGCTGGCCAGATAGCGCGCACTGGTGCCGAATATCGTGACGCCTTCGTCTTCTGCCATTTGCCAGAGGCAGTCAGTGGCGGGTGCCGTGGGTGAGCCATCATAGAGTATCAAGGTGGCACCACAAGCCAGGCCGCTCACCAGCCAGTTCCACATCATCCAGCCGCAGGTGGTGTAATAAAACAATCGGTCGCCTTGGCATAAATCCACATGCAGTCGATGTTCTTTGACATGTTGCAGCAAGGTACCGCCGACGCCATGGACAATGCACTTGGGTGTGCCCGTCGTGCCCGAGGAATACAGGATATACAACGGGTCGTTGAAACCGACTCGGTTGAAAGTGATGTCTTGAGTCGCAAACTGCTGCAACAGATTGGTGTAGTCCGAGCAGCTCTCGGGGATGGGGTAGTTAGCGTTGTTCTGGCCGATCACTGTGACCATGACCACCTGTTGAATAGCGTCGATGCGTTCGCCCAGTGCCACTGCAATGGAGCGGCTATCGATAGTCTTGCCGTTATAGTAATAGCCGTCGGCGGCGAACAACACTTTTGGCGTTGTTTGGCTGAACCGGTCAAATACGCCGTTCTCGCCGAAGTCGGGTGAGCAGGAGGTAAACACAGCGCCCAGGCTTGTGGTCGCTAACATAATGACCACTGTCTCGGCGACATTGGGCATTAAGGCTGCGACACGATCACCGGGTTCGATGCCCATAGAACGAAGCGCCTGGGCCAGACTGGCCACCTGCTGACGCAGCGCCTCATAACTGAGTTGTTGGCGCTGACCAGTTTCAAGACGACTGATCAAGGCTATGTCGTCACCACGGTGGCGCAGTAAATTTTCAGCAAAGTTCAAGCTGGCATCGGGGAAAAAACGAGCGCCTGGCATTTGTGTGGGATGAATCAACACGCGCGGTGGCCGCTGGTCATCGCTGCCTTTACTGCCGATGATCTTGGCATCGTCCCAAACGGCGTCCCAAAATGCCGCCGGCTGGTCTACTGTCCATTGATGAAAATCTGAATAACTCGAATCCGGCATGCCCAGTCGTTGCTGCAGTTGCGTGAGTTTTGAGCCCTTGATTCGGCTGGCTGCTGGCTGCCAAAGGGGCAAGTTCAAGGCTGATGTATTGTCGCTAGGTGTCGGCATAGATTCAGTGTGGACTGCTATTGTCAGTGAAGATTCGCTATTATTGGGGATTATCTCGATCAATGCGAGTGACGCCCAGGCAAATGACCAACAGGTTGGAGAGAAATTGATAGGTTCAAGTGGTGAAGATAGCGCGCACCCTCATCGGCGCTACAACCCGCTCAGCGGTGAATGGTTGCTGGTGTCGCCCCACAGGTCCCAAAGACCCTGGCTGGGCCAGCAGGAAGCGACGGCGGAGGAGAATGCGCCAAGCTATGACCCAAACTGCTTTTTGTGTCCCGGTAATACCCGTGTGACCGGTGCGAACAATCCGGATTATGAGCAGATATTTGTCTTCGACAACGATTTTCCGGCGCTGCTGGCAGACTCCCCCGAAGTAGAGTCAACGGAGCCCTTGTTTCAGATGACGACAGCCCGTGGTGTCAGCCGAGTAATCTGCTTTTCAAAAGATCATAGCAAGTCCTTGCCAGAGCTCAGCCAAACGAGTCTGGAACTAGTAGTGGATGCCTGGTGTGAGCAGACTCGCGCTTTAGGTAAGGAGTATCCCTGGGTCCAGGTGTTTGAAAACAAAGGGGCTGTCATGGGTTGTTCGAATCCGCATCCCCATGGCCAGGTTTGGGCCAACAGTTTTATTCCTACCGAGATTGAGAAAGAGCAACGCCAACAAGTGGATTATGCGCGGCAACACGGTGGGTCTCTGTTGTTAGATTATGCCCGGCGTGAGATTGATCTGGCCGAGCGGGTCGTCATACAGTCGGAATACTGGTTAGTGGTTGTGCCATTCTGGGCAGCGTGGCCATTTGAAACGCTGCTATTGCCCTTGTTCCCCATTCAACAATTGCCCCAGTTAAATCAGGCTCAACGGATTGATCTGGCGAAGATCATCAAACAACTGACCACTCGGTATGACAACCTGTTCGAGTGCTCTTTTCCCTATTCCATGGGTTGGCACGGCGCGCCATTCACGGCGGGTGATTACTCGGCCTGGCAGCTTCATGGACATTTTTTACCGCCACTGCTGCGCTCGGCGTCGGTGAAAAAATTCATGGTGGGCTATGAAATGTTGGCAGAAGCACAACGTGATCTTACGCCCGAGCAGGCGGCCGCGAGTTTACGGGCCCAGAGCGATCGCCATTATCGTAATGAGGGACGCGTATGAAATCCTTGGCCGCAATCACTGAACGGCGTTTTGAGGGCGAGTTTGGTTATCCGTCGACCCTGGTGGTTCAAGCGCCCGGGCGGGTTAATTTGATTGGCGAGCACACCGACTACAATGGCGGCTTCGTTCTGCCCTGTGGCATCAACTATTACACCGTCGTTAGCGCTGCGGCGCGGACCGATAACCGACTGCGTGTCGTCGCCGTAGACTACGACCAAATGGATGAGTTTGATATCCATGAGGCTCAGGTCAGGGACGACGAGCGAGACTGGGTCAACTACGTGCGGGGACTGATAGTCTGTGCGCATGCCCGTGGCTACCGGCTGGCCGGCGCGGATATCGTCGTCACGGGCAATGTCCCCCAGGGAGCGGGTTTAAGTTCTTCGGCGTCATTAGAGATGGCATTGGCGCTAGCGTTGAATAGGCTGTTTGACTGGCAAGCATCAATGCTTGATCTGGCCCTGTTGGGTCAGGCGGCAGAGAATGAATTCGTTGGCTGCCAGTGCGGCATCATGGATCAATATATCTCAGCGATGGCGCAAGAGAATCAGGCGTTGTTGATCGATTGCCAGACTCTAGAAGCTCGACCTGTGGTTTTGCCCGCCGACACGCGAGTCATGATCGTGAATTCGAATGTGCGTCGAGGTCTGGTGGATAGTGAATATAACAGTCGTCGTTTGCAGTGTGAGGCGGCGGCTGAGCAGTTAGGTGTGAAGGTGCTGCGGGATGTCAGTGTTGAGACCTTTGAGGCCCGAGCGGCTGAGCTTGATCCGTTGGTGCGCCGGCGAGCACGGCATGTGGTGACTGAAAATGCGCGTGTGCTGCTGGCAGAGACGGCTCTCAATAGCGGTGATTTAACCACCATGGCGCGCTTGATGGCCGAATCCCATGCGTCCATGCGTGATGACTTTGAAATCACCGTCGCGCCCATCGACGTGCTGGTGACGCTGATCAAAAGTGAAATCGGTGAAGCCGGCGGCGTGCGCATGACAGGCGGCGGCTTTGGTGGTTGTGTCGTTGCATTGGTGCCCGAGCACCTAGTGGCGGCAGTTGTTGCTCGAGTGGATCAAGACTACGCTGCAGCGACCGGGCTGCAGGCGGATATCCATATTTGCCAGGCCGTTGCAGGTGCCGGACTGGTCACCCATAGGAATTGAACCCTGAATTCAGGAATTTCCTAGGCGCTGTATTCTCGAGTAAACCGATGCAGGCGATTGTAGCGAATCATGGATTGTATTTCGTTCACATACAGCACGCCCCGCTCTGAATAGCGCAACAGGCCCGTGGCTAATTGCTCACCGCCAAAGGGTTGATTGTTATTGCGAGCAACGGCCCGAATCTGACGCAACGTGCTATAAGCATTATGACTGTTGATTGTCCGGATGTAGTAGCGCACGCCTTCCTTCACCGTATCGAACATGGCGACTTCGTGATGGCGGCCGGCGTCGCGGTTTGCCGGCGTCATGCCGCAGCCTCGGTTGAAACACCAGATGCCAAAGAAATTATTGCCCTCTCGAGCAAATCGAGAAGATCCCCAGCCAGACTCTTTGGCAGCTTGGGCGATCACCAAGGA